>CAZTWI010000078.1:0-3746 GCA_964617685.1 uncultured Candidatus Saccharibacteria bacterium
GTTAACCAGTAAGAAAATGTATTAACTAGGTAGCTCTGGTTAAGCTGGCCACAGCCATTCCGCAGATCAGGTCTAGTTCATTTTAGTGTTTAGGCTAGAGCTGTTCTTTGGTTGGGAGCAATTCTTTTGCTACTCTTTCTGTTTGCACAGAAAAGTAGGAGGCAGGAAGCTCTTAGCTTCCGCACGTAGCCAAACAAAACATTCTTAATATTCTTTGGTTCAAGTTATTCTCAGCCAGAGTTGTATACTTATAGTTGATGAGAATACTTATCGTAGAAGATGACCACAAAATTGCCAATGCTTTAAAACAAGGCTTGGAACGACAATCATATGCCGTAGACGTCTGTTACGACGCCGACAATGGTCTCTCCATGGCAGTATCCGAACCCTACGATCTAGTTATTCTTGATCGTATGTTACCGGGCAGCACCGACGGTATTGGCATATTGAGAACCATGCGAGAGGCCTCAATACATACCCCGGTGCTCCTGTTAACTGCGAAGGACCGTGTTTTGGATCGTGCAGAAGGATTGAATTCCGGCGCTGATGATTATTTAGTCAAACCATTTGCTTTTGTCGAGCTTATTGCCAGAGTACGAGCTCTGCTACGCCGGCCAAAAGAAGTTATAAATTCTATCCTTGAATATGAAGACCTGAAGCTTAATAGAGATGAGTTTACTGCCACGCGAGGTACAACAAATATTGAACTTACGGCGAAAGAATTTGCGTTACTGGACTATTTGATGAGTCAGCCAGACAGGACTATAACCAAAGATCAAATCATGCAGCACGTCTGGAACTATGATTCGGATATTCTGCCTAATACCGTAGAGGTTTACATTGGCTACATTAGAAACAAAATTGACAAACAATTCCCAGAGTTACCTTCTCTTATTCATACTCGGCGTGGATTTGGCTATTACTTTGGGCTGAAAAAATGAACAAAGACATATTCCAAAGCGCATCGCTAAAACTGACTGCGCTGTACTTAATAATTATCATGCTGATCAGCATGATTTTTAGTTTTGGGTTTTATAATGTTGCATCTCATGAATTGGAGCGAAGTATAAAACGAGAACTTGGACCAATTGGTCAATTATTCATCAGTAACAGCTATGGATATATTCAAGATGTTGGTTTAGAACAAGACATTGCAGTACAGGAAGCTCACGCAAGGCTTAAAGCCAACTTAATTCTTATTAATCTGTTCATACTAATGGGAGGCGGGCTGCTTAGTTATTACCTAGCGCGCAGAACTCTGAGACCAATTGAAGAAGTCCACGAAGCACAAAGTAGATTTACGGCTGACGCATCTCATGAGTTGCGTACTCCAATATCTGCTATGAGACTAGAGACAGAAATTGCGCTGATGAACGACGACTTAACTTTAAAGGAAGCTAGAAACCAACTTCAAAGCAATATTGAGGAGCTGGATAAACTTGCCTCGTTATCAGAGGGGCTCCTGCAACTTTCCAGACTTGATAATGATGAGTTAATCAAAGAAAATACCTCGCTACGGCAAATTATAGAAGCAGCTGTTGAACGAGTTGAGAAACATGCACTGAAAAAGAAACAGAAAATTACTACCAGAAAGATTGTCGAAACCGATATATTCGTAAACCAGCCTTCTGTCATCGAAGCTTTAGTCACTTTTCTAGATAATGCAGTAACGTATAGTTCCGAGAGGTCAGAAATTATTATCAGCTCCAAAAAAGTTAAAAATAATATCAGTATTGACGTGACAGACAAAGGAATCGGAATAAAATCTGAGGATCTGCCGTATATTTTTGACAGGTTTTACCGTGCTGACAATTCACGTACAAAGGAGCATAAAGAGGGCTATGGCATAGGATTATCAATCGCCAAATCGGTTGCCGAGGCTCACAACGGAAGCGTTTCAGTTAAAAGTACTTTCGGCAAAGGTTCTACCTTCACTCTTTCCCTGCCTCTTAAATAAATTCTCAGGTTATTCTAAGCAGTATCTAATATATTAATTGGTATTAGATGACTATTGCGAGCGTCATGTAATATCAACGATGCGGCATTTCAAAGAGAGATGAGCGCATGGCGCGTGAGCCAGAGACCAGAGACGGGATTCTGGGAGTAAAAAAGAGTGTTGGAATTTATCTGACACTCTTTTTTGTTGTCAACTGTAAATAAGGAGTAGATAATAGTAGTAGGAGGATCAGATATATGAAAGATAGGTCTAAGATCAACAGAATTCAAGAAGAATTAAAAAAGGCTGGAATGACTAGCTACGGGTTTTCAAAAGTCTCTACCTATCACCTCCCTGATTTAATACATGATGACGAACATATCAATGGCGTTGTATATGGAAGACAGAGTAAAGGAATGGGTGCTGTGATGCTGGTCGCAACAAACAAAAGAGTTTTATATCTTGACTACAAACCACTTTATAAAAATGCCGATGAAGTGACTTACGACGTTGTTGCAGGAGTCAAATTAAGTACAGTCGGTCCGTTCGCCGGCGTCGTGCTCCACACCAGAGTTCAAGATTACTCATTAAGATATGTCAATATTAACTGCGCAGAAATATTTACAAAATATATTGAACAGCATTTAGAAAAAGGCAGCGAATACCAAGAAAATCTAAAATCCAAAGACAAAACTGAATACAGAGAGGCGGTAGCCGCAGCTAAACCTTTCACTGTTGAAAAATCACAAAATCATTCAACGATTTTGGGTACGGATACGGCAGTATTATCTACTACCGGCTTACACAATGAGCCGCACGCTTCAGTAATACATTATTTGGCTGACGGAGATGAAAATTATTACTTTATTGCTAAAGCAAATTCAGATAAAGCTCAAAATATCCTAAAGAATAGTAAGGTTGCCCTAACCATTCACCACACCGACTCTCTGAAAACATTATTAGTAAAAGGCAATGCTGCCGAGGTAACTAATAAACAAGTTGCCGCAGAGGTATATCAAGAAATTATTAGCCCTAAAGAATATTTAGAAAAAACAAAATTACCACCAGTAACAAATTTGGGATTAAGCCCTTACGTGGTTTTTAAAATTACTTCGGACACCTCAAAGCTGCAAGATTACTCTATATATAATTGGTAATTAAATATATAATACTAATACAGTAAATGTTGGGAGGGAATAATTCATGGCCAAAGACAGACCTAAACGAGAGACCAAAAAGCCTAAAAAGGCTAAGTAAGCTTTTCAGAAACACCCTGAGCAATCAGGGTGTTTTTATTTTATTCGCTTTTAGCTTCATGCGGTCAACTGAAGTGACCTGTCGTCCTTTCCATTTTGACAGCAAAACGGAAACCAAAACTGCCAGCCGGCTAGAATAACACTATTGACTACCTAAGAAAATGTATCGTTCCTCCGGAACGCAAGCGGTCAAAAAAAGCGTACTGAAATTAAGTATTTTTGACTGGTCCTCGGAAATGACTCAATACATTTTCTTAGGTAATCATCGGTTTTCTAGGATCATGGCTGGGGGCTACAGTTAGAGCGTTGACTTTTCCACCCCTGTTTGCTATAATATAATTCGTTTTTCAGGTAGTGTATGCAGCGCCTGAAGCCAAACGTTTTTGCGAGGGGATTCGCAAAAATGAGAGGAGCTGACTTGATAAGGTTGTCAGTAATGACCGTCAAACTTGTTTTGCGGGCAGTACGACAAGATTATCATCACACGGCAACGATGCGCCGCGGGATGGAGCAGCGGCAGCTCGCTTGGCTCATAACCAAGAGGTCCTAGGTTC
>CAZTWI010000079.1:0-2184 GCA_964617685.1 uncultured Candidatus Saccharibacteria bacterium
AACACGTATGGTTTTGCCGGTTCCAGCAGGCAGTACGATATTTTCACGGATGTTCTGATCAGCTTGTTTAGGATCAACACCAAGTCGAACATGTAGCTCAACAGTACTGTCGAACTTGGTTGTAGAAGTTTTGGTAGCTAGATCTAGAGCATCTTTAATGCCGTATTCTTTGTCCTTTTCAACCAATTTACTTACTTCGCGGAATTTTTTACCCGAACGTTCTAGTTTACTTCTGGTCTTCTGGATAACTTTCGGTTTGGCAGGCGCTTCTTCCGACTCTTTTGCAGCAGCTTTTCGTTCTTCTTTGACTTCTTTCTCTTCGGATTCGGCAATGGCCTTAGCACTTCTTTTGCCGGCCTTGGCGACCTTAGCTTCATGAGTTTCGGTCGTGAGAGCTTCTTTGTCGTGTTTTTTAGGTGCAGCGTCAGCAATTGCTTCGTGCATTTCTGCCATAGTGTTTTTTGCAGTTATTTGTTTTAGTCCAAGCTCGCTAGCTTGCTTTAATAGGTCGGCTTTTGTCTCAGCCATAATAATTTCCGCTTCGCTATTCGAGGACAACCTGCGGTTTTCCTCGACGCGCGGGACGCCAGAATAAATCTGTCGTGCCGGCTGCTCTTTTCCCTTTTAGCTGCAGAGCTACAGCGAAGACTTCCTTTCTCGTGGTGCATACGGTTGTTTCCAACCTCCCACAAATTAATTTACTACTTACTCTATTATATCACCAAATACTCTTTTTGTCATTGCAGAAGCAATGATGCTGTCTATGATGTCACAGCTAGTTTGCGTTTCTAATTCAAACTTACCTCGTGCGATTATCGCCTCTGTTGTTTCAAGATGCTCGCGAGTCTGTTTTACTTCAAAACTTTCTTCAAAATCAGAACTGTTATCAAATGGAATGTTCATTTTCAAAGTACTTTACTCGTCTTCGTCGTTGTCCGTTTGCAGTATCGGCTGAATACCAAATCCCATTGCCTGAATAGCACCTCTAGCAGATTGAGTAGCTTCATCAACTTCGTCAATGACGCTTTTCTCCAGCTTCATCAGGTTTTCCTTCATCCTCTGAGCCTTGTTGTACTCTAATTCACGCATTGATTCGCGTTTGTCTTGTGAGTTTTCTGGAAAAAGTTCTGGCATGTCAGGACTCCTATTCTTAATAGACCCTAGGCTTCGACTTCTACGCCCATACTTCGCGCAGTGCCGGCGACCATTCGCTTAACTGAATCAATGCGGTCAGTATTCATATCAGTAGCTTTTGCTGTGGCAATTTCGGTTACCTGAGCATCTGTTAATTTCTTAGGAATTTTCTCTGAGTTAGGCTTGCCTGAGCCCTTTTGAATACCTAGAGCTTTACGGATAAGGTCGTCAGTAGGCGTACCAACAACGCGCCAGCTCATAGTTTTGTCTTCATAAATAGCAATATGAACAGTAATATCCTGTCCCATTTTGTCTTTAGTTTCTTCGTTAAACGGTGTAATGAAGTCCATCATGTTTACTCCGTATTGACCAAGTGTAGAACCTACAGGAGGAGCCGCTGATGCTTGTCCGCCTTTAAGTTTCATCTTCAAATTTGCTTTGACTTTTTTAGCCATAATACCTTTTTCGCTTCGCTATTTCCGAGACAAACCTACGGTTTTTCTCGGGCGCGCGGGACGCCAGAATAAATCTGTCGTGCCGGCTGCTCATTTTCCTTGAGCTACAAGCGCATCCTTTCTTACTTATTAATTGGAAGCATTAAGTAAGTGCGTAACTGATGTATTGTACTACAAATTGAGTGTTTTGTCTATCCGATCTCGTTCATTTCTTCAAAATAATCTGGAGCTTCATCTCTTAGCTTAGACACTCCTCTGATGACGAGTCGTCGGGCAGCCTCAGCTGTTACGTTCAGTTGAGCGCCAATTTCGCGAAAGGATTTGTATTCGCCGCTGTCGCTATTTATACCGAACCGTTCTTTTACCGCAAATTTTGTACGTCTATCTAATATTGATAATAGTTCATCTAATATTTCTGATTCAGCCTGTTCCATAACTGACTTTGCTGGGTCAAACTCATCTGATGCTGGCAACGAGTCGCCAAAAGTAGTATCACCGTCAGCTGTTGTCTTGTCTAGCGATACTGGCGTGGTAAGTTTATGCAATTCGGCAGTTTTATTGCTCAAATTATCCCTATCGCCTTGAGCTGCTCTTA
>CAZTWI010000079.1:2194-3724 GCA_964617685.1 uncultured Candidatus Saccharibacteria bacterium
TTCAGCTCTGAGCGCTGCTGCTCTGTCTCCTGGTAGTCTAATCAGAGATCCTTTCTGGTCCAGTGCTCTGCCGATTGACTGGCGAATCCAGTAAGTTGCATACGTTGAGAATTTAAATCCCCGTTCATGGTCAAACAAATCAACCGCATGTCCAAGTCCAATATTGCCTTCTTGGATTAAGTCAAGAAGATCCATCCCTCTAGGTAGTGGATACCTGTGAGCAATACTAACAACAAGCCGGAGATTGGATCTTATGAAAAGATCTTTGGCCATCTCTCCTCTTTTGATTTCGCTTAGCTATTCTCTGGTAGGATTATCGATATCAGCTAATTCACGTCCAGATCTTATTTGCTTCGCTAACTCTATTTCTTCCTTGGCATTTAATAGCGGAGTTACGCCAATCCCGTTAAGATATAAACCGGCTGAATCTTCTGGATTGCCGGAAAATATAGTATTTCCGTCGTATCTGTCCTCGTCTATCATGAAGTCTTCGATTTCAGTAGTCAATGCTGTACCACCAACTGTTCGAGAGGCGGATAAATTCGACATATTCGCTTCAATTTCAGGAATATATCCACTAACTTCTTTATCTAGATCCATAACAAAATACTACCTATATTAAGTAAACAAGTAAAGTCATCAACCGCCGTTGTGATGATATTTGCGATCAGCTAGAGTACTAGCAGGAAGACGGAAATCATTTTCAGGCAATGAATCATAGTAGGGGTTTAGATTTACCGGTTTTTCATACTTTTTTGCCAGATCAAGTATATGCTCAGATGCTTGCCTGAGTTTTCTTGAAATTTCACTTGGATCAGAACCGTCTCTAATTGCAAGATTTGCGATTCCGCAAGACCTGTCAGCAGTCAAATGCATGCTTTCTATTGAACGGTGGAAATTGTTTAATGCGTCCGACATTGGATTTAGCTTGACTTCTTTACTTGCAGGCCGTCAAGTTCGACTGGGGTTTCGCGGCCAAACATGTTAACCAATACCTTAAGTTTGCCTTTAGCCTCGTCGATTTCGCTGATTCCACCGTCAAATCCTTTGAACGGTCCGTCGATAATTCCGACAATTTCGCCGACTGTAAAATCGATTTTGTGCTTTGGATCGTCTTTGCCCATTCGCTTCAAGATTTTATCGATTTCGTCTTGGCTAACCGGTGACGGATCATTGCCGGTACCGACAAATCCAGTAACACTCGGAGTGTTTCGTACAATATACCAGGCATCTTCTGACAGTTTCATTTCTACCAAGACGTAACCCTGGAAGATTTTCTTTTCCACGACTTTGCGCTTGCCGTTTTTGATTTCTATCATTTTCTCTTTCGGTACCAAGACCTGAAAGATCTTATCTTTCATATCTAAACTATCTGCCCGCTGGCGGATTGATTCTGCTACTTTTTCTTCGTAGCCGCTGTAGGTATGAATGGCGTACCATGTTCTGCTTGTATCATATCTTTTACTCATCTGAATTACGCGTTTATTTTGAGGGTCGTCATTCGTCGGATCCTTGCGGCAATTTTACTTG
>CAZTWI010000080.1:0-3686 GCA_964617685.1 uncultured Candidatus Saccharibacteria bacterium
TTTATTAACTTTTTCCAAAACTCTTATAACGTCCCAGGCGTGTTTAGGATCCAGATTTCCGGTCGGCTCATCAGCAATTAATATCTTTGGCTGGCGCACTACTGCCCGAGCGATAGCTACCCGCTGGCGTTCTCCGCCCGAAAGTTCGCCCGGATAGTTATCTTCTTTACCCTTCAACCCGACTAACTCTATAACTTTCGGCACAGTATGTTTAATCTGCCTGTTCGACATACCGACAATCTCTAGCGCAAAAGCAATATTTTCGAAAACCGTTTTATTAGGCAGAAGCTTAAAATCTTGAAATACCGTCCCGATTTTACGCCTAAGATAAGGTATGTCTTTGTCTCTCAGACGCTCGTAATCTATACCGCCGACAATAATTTTACCGCTTGTGGGCTTTTCCTCTCTTGTTAAAAGCTTGAGTAAGGTTGATTTGCCTGCTCCGCTAGCGCCGACTATTATGACGAACTCGTTTTTTTCTACATGCAGATTAAGACGCTCTAGCGCCGGTCCTTTTTTGTCATAAGTTTTTGTCACACGGTCAAGTAAAATCATAGGTTCAGTAAGTAGTATACCAAAAAGCATGTGTTTTTTGCTTGTTTCTCTGGTGGCTTTAAGGTTATGCTTAAGTGTAAGTATTATGGAAGACAAACTCTTTGACGCAATTGCTCGTGAGTCCGCTAAAGGTACTCCCTCTCATCTAATATCCGAACAGCTCATGAAAGACGGCTGGCCGAGTGATTTAGTCCAAACCGCCGTTAACGATTGGTTGCAGGCCCAAGTTTCCATGCAACAGAAAGACGTCGCTTTCAAGCGATGGCTACAAAAATACTATGTCATGGCCCGAAAATCCGTAGTGCTAGTCGTTGGAATGAACTTGTTTGATACTGTCATTGCCCTGCTTAAACCCTGGCCAATAAAAATTATGGCTGACTCGGTTTTTGGTAATAGGCCTGCTTGGGGGCCTCTCGAGCCTTACACCGGTACGGTCACTTTGCTTGCTATTACGTCGCTTATGACAATCAGCCTGTTTATCTGCGGAGCTTTATTTGGCGTGGTCAGAGATTACTACATGCTTAAAGTCAGCTTCGCGCTTAACAGGCAAATCAAGGAAGAGTCTTTCCGACACATCCTACACCTCCCTTTGTATCACCAGGAACGACTCGCCAAGGGCGACTATGTGTACCGACAGAACGTTGTTACTGACAGCTTGGCCGATCTTGTGCTTGGGACGCGTTCAGTAATTATCCAATCCCTGTTAGTTATTTTCGGCGTTTTGATAATTATGTTTCTTATCAATCCGCAACTTGCTTTTATATCAGTAATTTTACTCCCTATGCTGTTCATAACTATAAAAATCATCGGACCGAAAATGGGAGTCTGGGCCCGTAAATATACCGAGAACGCTTCTGAAACATCTGCAAAAATTACCGAAGCAGTTAACAGCGCTGAAGCCATACAGGCCTTTACTTTGGAGGAGAAAACTGTCGAAAAAGTGAACGAATATTGGAAAAGAAGTTACTTGTTTAGAAAAAAGAATATGCTCTGGGGCGAGCTCTTGGAAGGAACCAACGGCCTTTTGGTAACTCTGGCAACTTCAGCAGTAATGTTGATAGGAGGAGCTGCTGCCCTGAATCAGACTTTAACTTTTGGTGACCTTCTCATCTTTATGACCTATATGGGCTACCTGATAGGACCGGTCGAACAGCTTATCGGACAAGTTACCTCGCGCAACCAAAAGCTTGTAGACGTTGGTCGTATTTACGAAGTTATGGTCGACCACGAAGGTGTTGAATACATACGACATGACCAGCATATTCAGCAGGACATTAAAGGTACGATCGAGTTTAATAATGTTCATTATACCTATAAGGACCAGCCTGTTCTGAACGGCGTCAATTTCACAATTCCTGCCGGACAAAAAATAGGTATTATCGGTCCTTCGGGTGGTGGTAAAAGCACTATACTAAAACTTATTCCGCTTTTCTTGGAGCCTCAAAGCGGCTCTGTCACTATCGACGGAATTAATACCCAAACCGTATCGCTGAAAGACCTGCGCAAAAAAGTCGCCTGGGTTTCACAGACACCGCAGCTGTTCAACGAGGATATTTTCGAAAACCTGCTTGAAGGTGATGTTGACCGTCACGTATCCGACCAGGAAATAGCCGATGCTGTTGACGTCTCAAACATTACTGAGTTTGTTGCTAAAATGCCCCTGGCCTTCCGCACTCCGGTCGGTGAAGACGGCGGTTCTTTAAGCGGCGGACAGAGGCAGCGTATATCAATTGGCCGCGCACTAATCAAGAATGCACCGATTATTTGTTTGGACGAGCCGACTGCTGCTTTGGATGTAAAGAGCGAAAACTACATTCGCGATTCGCTAAGCCAGTTAATCCAAGGGAAAACCGTGGTGATGGTAACGCACCGCAAGCCGCTGCTTGACCTGATGGATGTCATTTATGTGCTGGAAAATGGACAGCTGACTGACGTGCATAATCTGGGCGGACTGGATGCTTATCTAGCAAGACTGGACGGTATCGAGACTACCCAAGCCAAACAAGAAATGGAGAAAGAAGTCAGCGGTATTGATCCTAAATTGGTCGAGCAGCTCTTATCTTTATATGATGCCGGCGTTCTGGATAAGTCTCAAGCGCTTATAGAGCAAGAAAAGACTCAGATATTAAACGCGAGTGATCAGCAGCCAGTTCAAATCTATCAAGACCCAACCTCTCCGCAAGAACAGCCCTCGCAAACTCAGGCTTCGGGCCAAAGCACCCAGCCTGAAGATACCCTTGAAAATGCCGAAGAAGGTGTTGAGATAAAACTACGCTAACTAAAAAAGCGGGCCGTTATATTTTAAGTTTAAGACCCACTCTTTCTGCTTATCTGCTATTTACTGTCTAGTTTGGCAAACCATTCTTTGATGCACCGCCAATTATTGGAGGAGGAACCATGCCGCCGGCACTATCTTCTATCTTTGTAGCGCCGCCCCAATTTTTACGCTGAGCAGCTATTCGCGCCAAACGGTCTTCGATAGCTGCTTTGCGAACAGACGGATCTACTCCACTGACAGAGCCGCCATTCGTCATATAGTGTTTTCCGTCACCGCCGCCAGGAGATGTGAGCACGGGTTCTAGTCCATGTTCTTTGACTGAACGGGAGGAAATATCAGACTGAGGTTTGACAGTACCCGAAGGATCAGCCCATAATGAGGATTCTGAAGAATTCGCTTCAGTGCCACCGGCACCACCAGAGACAGCTCCTCTTAATCTCTCAGATACATCAGCTTGGGCCGCACCACCAACCATCGCCAGCTGTTGCGGATCAATTAGCCCAGCTGCTGAATTGCTGGCCGCCACGTTAATAGCAGTGTATTGCTTAATGAGATCGTTTTGGTCTTCCCGGTTTAATCCTGATGCTGCCAGGATATCATCGGCTCGCCGCTGTAAGGATGACTCTGTCGCAGCAGTGGGGTTTGGATAGGAAGAGGCCATTACATGAACTTGCCCCATGGCATTACGCTGCTTGGCTGCCTCTGCCGTGTCATACACACCTTTGGGTCCTTCAATGGTTTTGCCTAGTTCTTCATCATAATAGGTATAACCGTTTTCTTTCAGATAGACTTTTTCTTTGTTGCGGTCTGCCCAGCCATTTTCGGCAATACCATTGTAAACAGGGTTTAGGGT
>CAZTWI010000081.1:0-1768 GCA_964617685.1 uncultured Candidatus Saccharibacteria bacterium
GGAAGATGCTTATACATCAATGAGTTTATCTCAACTGGCTATGCTAAGTGCTGAAGCCGAGGTACACGGTGACAAAACAACCATGTCTAGTGTCGATGATGTAATTTTGGACAAAATCGAAGCTGTCGGCCTAGAAGATGAGTATGTAGAAAATGACGGAACTATCCGCGATAAGTCAGAGCTAGATAATTATTACGACAGAGTTATGAAGCTTCGTGATTCTTATGTCGCTTCACTTACTCCTAAAGCTGTAGAAGCAGAAAAAGAGCTGCCAGCACCAGTAGTCATTAACGAAGAAAAATCTTCAATCCCAGCTCCTCGTTCTGTTAAAGAAGCATTAGAAAACACAACTGTTGAGCAAGCTAAATTTTTGAACGATGCTTGGGATAAGCAAACAGGTCAGTCTGAAGACTCAGTCGAAGAGATTGCTAATCCTATAGTTATACCTTCTGAAGAAATAAACGACTTGCCGCCGATCATCGTAAATGATGATGAGATTCTTGCGGGTGAAGAAGCGGCTGTACCTGTGGCTGTAGAAACTCAAGAGAAGAAAAAGTGGAGCTTAAAGAGAAAAGTACTTGGTGCTATAGCCGTAGCCGGTATTGTTGGCGCAAGTGTCTTTGGTCTTAGTAAACTTGGCGGCGATAATGATAGCGCTGCCAATAATGAAGCTTCTGCGACTACAGAAGTTCCAGATTCCGGTATAGATATTGCCGGTGCAGCTGAAGGTATCGATAATGAAGAAGCTCCAGTAGAAACAGCTCCTGAAACTACAGAAGCTCCTGTTGAAACAGATGCAAGCAGCACTAACTCCGAAGAAGTTCAGCAAGAAGTAGTTTCTGCAGTTGTCGCTAATTACACTCCTGAACAGCGGACTGCAATGTCAGGTGATGCGGGCAATGTTGTTGTCGCTGGTGATGTTATGCCTTCAACAAACGTTGTTAGTGCAGGTGTTGCAAATCAGCAGGCAACAATGCAGGCAGCTTTGGACAGCTATAACCTTGTTCACTCAACCAATTTCCAGTTTGGCGAGGGTGATATGTTCTGGAATGGCGATCACGTCATAAACCCGGCTGAGCTAACAGAATACAACGCTATTTTGAAGCAGCTGATCGAAGAAGCTTCTAAGTAATTCTTCAATAAGAATATTTGAAAGGCGCTGGGGCTAACTGGCGTCTTTTTGTTTTATGGTTGTCCAAGATACAATAGAAGATAGATGAATCCCGTTAAAATCTTATTACGGGATGACATAAAGCTTAATTGAAAACTTAACATGAAAAATTGAGGGACTCTAACGGGATGAAGAAATTAGTTAAGCAGGTAGTGCCAGCAAAGGCGTTTAAAAAAGTCGAGCCTCTGGGGCATTTAGGCGAGTCTGTTTATTACCAGTCTAGGACCGGTTTCCCAGGCCGCAAACTAAAAGTTATCGGTGTAACCGGCACAGACGGCAAAACAAGTACTTCCACGCTTATCACCAATATGCTGCGCAATTCCGGCAAAAAAGTTGCTATGATGACGACTATTTCTGTTGATTACGGCGACGGTAACGGCCCTCAGGACAATCCGTCGCGTCTGACTACATTCGGGGCTGCAAAACTATCCAAAGCGGTCAAGAAAATGACCGACGAGGGCGTGGAGTGGTTAGTGCTAGAAGTAACTTCTCATGCGCTCAGCCAGTACCGCGTATGGGGTATTCCGATCTATATGGCAGTACTTACTAATTTAGGCCATGAACATTTGGATTATCACGGGACCTTTGAGAATTATC
>CAZTWI010000081.1:1778-3429 GCA_964617685.1 uncultured Candidatus Saccharibacteria bacterium
GCGCCAGCTTCACCACCACTAGCTTCGTCAACTCCACGCTCTCGAACAACATCGCGATGCAAAACGGCGGCTGTTCAAACTTGCCAATAGAAACAAGCACGGTACACGAGTCGGTATAATTAATGCCGATGATGCAGTTGCCGAGTATTTTGCGAGCGACATTAAGTATCCTTTGACTTACGGGCGCCAAAAAGGCGATTTGCAAGCCGTAGACGTTAAATTAACTCCGTCAGGCAGTGAATATACGGCCAAAATTGGAGATGACGAGTATAAAATCGTCTGTCATCTGCCGGGAAGCTTCAATGTCTATAATTCTCTGGCAGCTGTGGCGGTTGGCAGAACAGCCGGACTACCAAAAGAGCAGATAGAGCAGGGAATTGCTTCCCTGCAAGCTGTAGAAGGCCGTATGACCCGTGTGGACGAGGGCCAAGACTTTGCTATCATTGTCGATTACGCACATACGCCGGAGAGCTTTGATAAATTATTTGCCGAACTGCGGCCTTTGACCAAAAAGCGATTAATTTGCGTGTTTGGAAGTGCCGGCCGGCGTGACGAGGCAAAACGGGCAGAGCAGGGGAAAATAGCTGGAAAATGGTGCGATATTGTCATTGTGACGGAAGAGGATGACCGAGACATAGACGGCGAATTAATAATGCGGCAGATTGTGAGCGGAGCAGAGGATTCAGGCAAGATCCTAAATAAAGATGTGCTGATGGTCCATAAACGCGAAGAAGCGGTTCAAATGGCGATAAATGCAGCGAAAAAGGGCGATTTAGTAGTGCTGTTAGGCAAAGGCCACGAGAAATCCATTCTATATAATGGCCCTAAAGCAGCAGAACTGCGAAATTTGCCGCAGGATGACGGCGATCCGCGGCGTGTGCTCAAGCGTGATTACGATGAAGTTGAAGCCGCCAAAGCAGCTCTAAAATTACTTAAAAAAGTCTAAATATTATTCTAAGGTTAAGCTGGTGCAACGGATGAAACCGCCGCCTTTCAGCAGTTCGGTTACGTTTGGCGTATAAACCCTCAGGCCTCTGTCTTCCAGGGCTTTTTGGAGGTCTGGAGCATGATTGCTCATCACCACGGCCTCTCCGGTTGAAACAAGATTGCAAGCAAAACCTTTCATGGCCTCATCCAATGAGACTTCAATTTTGTCTAGGTCAGTTAGGGCGCGGATACGTTCCTGGCTTTTAGGTAGGAAAGCCTCAGGACACCACGCAATTAGCCCACGGCAATCACACCAGTCAGTCTGCTCTCCAGCTGTGCTGTCGACACCACTGACTTCTCTGGATATAGCACGTTTTTCATCTGTGGTACTCCCGTCACCGTACGTCTGTACGGCTTGGTCCGTTCCTCGCTGATAAAACGCGCTATCTCTCAAAGTGTGATTGTCGTGCGGGCACGGTGTGTCTGAGGGTGCTTTAATCACTGCTAAGGCTAGGTCTAGGTCATAGAAAAAACTATCCGGCCAGCCAGTGACTGGATTAATGACTGCCTGTCCTTGACTATCAATTTGCGGGATAGTCTGTAACCCCACTACTTCAAAACCCAGCTCACGGGCAAGTAGAGGGTGAACTTCGGGGCTGGTGCGATATTCTGACCCAACAAATAAATATTTACCGCAAGGCAGAGCATCGCCCTGGCCGCTGAA
>CAZTWI010000082.1:0-1671 GCA_964617685.1 uncultured Candidatus Saccharibacteria bacterium
TGGACAGAAATTGAGCAAGGTTGCCCGTTTGGTTGAAAGATTAAAGCGTGAAGGCGTGATGGACCAGACTATTATTGTCGCAACATCCGCTGCCGATCCTGCTAGTATGCAGTATCTTGCACCGTATGCCGGTGCTACCATGGGTGAATATTTCCGCGACAACAGCCAGCACGCTTTGATTATTTACGATGATTTGACCAAGCACGCTGCGGCTTACCGCCAAATGTCACTATTGCTTCGACGTCCGCCAGGTCGTGAAGCTTACCCGGGTGATGTGTTCTATCTTCACTCCAGGCTTCTTGAACGCGCTGCCAAAATGAGCGATGAGCTAGGTGCTGGCTCCTTAACTGCCCTGCCGATTATCGAAACTCAAGCTGGTGATATTAGCGCATATATTCCGACCAACGTTATTTCTATTACCGACGGTCAGATTTTCATGGAAACAAACTTGTTCTACCAGGGTATACGACCAGCTATTTCTGTGGGACTTTCTGTATCGCGTGTAGGTAGTAGTGCACAGACAAAAGCTGTGAAGAGTGTCGCCAAATCACTACGTATTGAACTTGCACAGTTCCGTGAACTAGCTGCCTTTAGCCAGTTCTCTACCGACTTGGATGCAGAAACACGTCATAGAATCGAACGCGGCCAGAGATTGACAGAGCTACTTAAACAACCGCAGTATAGCCCGTATTCTGTCTGGCAGATGTACGCTATTCTGCTGGCTGCTACCGAAGGCTGTTTTGATAAAGTGGCTTTGGATAAAATCAAGCTTGCTGAAGCCAATCTACTGCGCGAGTTGAAGCATGATTTCCCTAAAGAAGTAGAGGAAATTAACAAGGGCGATGAACCTGACGAAAAAACCAGAGAAAAGATTGTGAAGCTTGCTCATAAAATTGCCGAAAGCTATAGCCACGAAGATGCCGCTGATACTAAAGCAGACACCCCGGACAGCAATTCAGCAAAACCTAAGACTAAATAAAAGGACTAAGCAATGGCTAATACAATAACTCTTAAACGCCGAATAGGATCTGTTAAAAGTACAAAACAGATTACTAAGGCTATGGAGTTAGTAGCAGCTAGTAAAATGCGCCGTGCGCAGGAATATGCTCGGACCGGTAGAATTTACCGCGAAGCAGCCTTTTCTCTGCTTACTCGTTTGAGCACCATCACTGAAGTTAACGAGCACCCGCTTTTCACCCAACGTGAAGTCAAAAACCGCTTGTATGTGGTCATAACCAGTAATAGAGGCTTAGCTGGCGCCTATAATTCGAATATTCTACGCCTTTTGACTAAATCTATTATTGAAGACAATAAGCTTGGCTTGAATATCAGAATCATCGCAATTGGTAAGCAAGCAGCTAATTTTGCAAGACGGCTTGATAGCGTCGAGCTGATTGCGGCATATGAATCATTTGGTGATCACCCGACTGCTAATGATGTTAGGCCGCTTCTTAATACAGTTTCACAGATGTATATAAATCAGGAAATCGACGATGTTCACCTAATGTATACGGATTTTAAATCTAATATCTCTCAAATTGCTACTAAATTACCTCTGTTGCCTGCTCGTTACGAAACAACGGAAGAAGTTGCGAATCCGCTGGATAACGTAACCTTTGAGCCGTCAGTAGCGGTTGTATTAGATAATGTGACTGAGCGGCTTTTGGAAGT
>CAZTWI010000082.1:1681-3425 GCA_964617685.1 uncultured Candidatus Saccharibacteria bacterium
GAAGTCCAATTATGGCAAGCATTGCTAGAAAGCATTGCTTCAGAACATTCTATGCGCATGCTTGCTATGAAAAACGCGACTGACAATGCGTCTGACTTGATTGATGATCTGACACTAGCCTTTAACACCGCCCGTCAAGCAGCAATCACCCAGGAATTAGCAGAAATAACTGGTGGTGCGGAGGCAATGAAATAATGAACTATAAGACACCCTTTCAGGGTTTTTCACTCCAGCCATGCAAAAGCAAGTTTGATGCTTGGTCTGCTCTTTCCGGGCTACAGGAGGCTACAGAATAATGCCGCTAAATTTTGAGAGACAAACACCGGCTGAGAATAGATTTGAAAGAGACGTGGAGCTACTTTTCAAGTTTACTCACAGTGTTGGAGAATCGCCTGAGCTTGAACCGGATGTTCGTTCAGCCGTTGAACTTTTTGCAGAGGATTATATAGATTTTGGTAGTAGCAAATCGCCAAGTAAATACATTTTAGAACTTTATCAATTACAAACCGCCTAAAGCAGTAGAAGGAGAACAATAATGGCAACAGCAGAAAAAACTAAGAAAACAGCAAGTACAACAGGACGAGTCAGCCAGGTTGTGGGTGTGGTAGTGGACGTTGATTTCAACGAAGGCCACTTGCCTGCTATTTATAACGCTTTAGAAGTAAAAACTGGCGGCCAGAAAATTATTCTAGAAGTTGCTCAGCATTTAAGCGAGTCGAGTGTCCGCGCTATTTCTTTGGGATCAACCGACGGCCTTGCACGTGGAGTCGAGGCTAGAGATACTGGCAAGGCAATCCAGGTGCCAGTTGGTGAGGAAACTCTGGGCCGTATGTTTAACGTTATTGGCGAGCCGATTGACGGCAAGGCTGATAATTTCAAGGAGCATGCTGGAATTCACCGCGCTCCGCCTGCTCTCATGGATCAATCCGGTAAAGTAGAAATCTTGGAAACCGGTATTAAGGTAATCGACCTGATTTGTCCAATTACTAAAGGCGGTAAGGTTGGTTTATTCGGTGGTGCTGGTGTCGGTAAAACAGTTTTGATTACCGAGCTAATTAACAATATTGCTAAATTCCACAGTGGTTATTCTGTGTTTGCCGGTGTCGGCGAGCGTACCCGTGAAGGAAACGACCTCTACCATGAAATGGCAGAATCAGGTGTGTTAGACAAAACTTCTCTCGTGTTTGGCCAGATGAATGAACCGCCAGGCGCCAGGCTGCGCGTAGGTCTATCCGGACTAACAATCGCCGAAGGTTTCCGCGACAAAGGCAACGATGTGCTGTTATTTGTCGATAACATTTTCCGTTTCACTCAAGCCGGCGCCGAAGTATCAGCGCTTCTTGGCCGTTTGCCCTCAGCTGTGGGTTACCAGCCTAACTTGGCTCAGGAAATGGGTCAATTGCAGGAAAGAATTACATCTACACGTAAAGGTTCCATTACGTCCGTACAAGCGGTATACGTGCCAGCTGACGACTTTACAGACCCTGCTCCTGCCACAACCTTTGCCCACTTAGACAGTACTATTGCCTTGTCACGTGCATTGACCGAATTGGGTCTCTACCCTGCTGTAGATCCTCTGGACAGCTCTAGTACGATTCTTGACCCTGAAGTAGTCGGCGACGAGCATTATATCGTTGCCCGTGAAGTACAGAGAGTCCTGCAGAGATATAAAGACTTGCAGGATATTATCGCTATCTTGGGTATGGAAGAATTAAGCGAGGATGATAAATTGGTGGTAAGCCGT
>CAZTWI010000083.1:0-3348 GCA_964617685.1 uncultured Candidatus Saccharibacteria bacterium
ATTTTGAGGATCTACCAGCATAGTTTGTTCGCGGAAGGTAATTAGGCCCCAGTTTTCCATGGCTCCGCTGGCAAAGTCCGGCAAAGCAACAAAATCGCACTTAGCAAGCGGATAAGGGATATCAAAGTAATCTTCGTAGTAATCGATACATTTCACTGCCGTATCAAGCGCAAAGCTAGTGTGCGCCACCTGTTCCTTAGTCGCATAAGTTCTGATTTCTATACCGCGTTTACTCTTTGCGGTTTCATAAGCAAGTTCGCCCGCCACAAAAGCCAGCAGGTAAGTGCTCATAATCGGAGTTTTTTCAAAGACTGTGGTTTTGACACTGCCTACTATTTTCTCGGAGCGAGCCGGAGTATTGCTCAGTGCGGTTTCGTTTGCCGCATGTGTGAGTGTCAGCTGGAAGGTGGCTTTAGCCTCGGGTTCGTCAATACACGGAAAGGCTTCGCGCGCATGATGGCTTTCAAACTGCGTCGCTATAAGCTGTTTCTCGACCCCATCCTCGGTAAAGAAACAGGGGTAAATACCGTCCATGTTTTTTGTAATACTTCCAGAAAAATTCATGCTGACTCGATATTCTCCGGGATACAAAGTCTCATTTGCGTGGATTCTTACCTCGTCTCTTTTCTGTTGCAGCACTACCCGGGTTACATCTATTTTCTTTGAAATCTGTTTTTTATCAGTGTGTGTGATCTCTACATCTGATATTTTAAGTGATTTTTGATGCAGCGTTATTCTCTGGGACGGGCGGCCAGTTTTTTGTCCTGTGATTACCACGGATCCTTTGAACGATTTTTTGTCTTCAGATATCTCTAAAGCGATATCATAATTTTTAGGGTTGTACTGTTTGTATAATCTTTCAACTTTTTTCATCTCGCCTGTAATCTCTCATTTCATTACTTTTTTGTAGAATTTTGTGAGTATTGTTCCCGTAATTAGTCTATGATTCATAAGACTCCAAAGGGATTCATCTACATACTAGTGTAACAGATGAAGAACTCATGTTAATATTGACATTTAATCATAAGTATGTTACTATGAGATTATAGAGTATTATTGCATTTTTAGTTCTGTGGATGCTATAATACAAGTGTTCATCCGGCCAAAGAGGTCGGATTTTTTCGTATCAGAGAGATGAATTAACCCTACTGAAGATTGAAAATTAAGTTAACAAGCAATTTAAAATTAATAATTTAACTGGTTGATTAGTAAGTTTAAAAGCTACAACCAGTAAGTGAATGGTTTGTAACTAGTCAGATTTGTCTGGAGGTGAGCACCGTAAGCAGAGTCGTATAATTTATACGATGAAGCTCCACGGAGCGGAGCATACAGCGAATATGGCAGTTAGAAACCGTTTACGCAAAACAAGGAGAAAAATAATGGATTTTGATGTAAAACAGTTGGCCGGTGCAATGCGCCTTATCGCCGAAGAAAAAAACCTACCAGAAGACGTAGTACAAGAAATAGTAGAATCGGCGCTGAGCGCTGCATATAAAAGAGACTATGGTGACCGCGAACAAGAAGTTCGTGTTGCTGTTAATTTAAGCACTGGCGCAGTTGATGTCTACGTAGAAAAAGAAGTTGTTGAAGTAGTTGGTGATCCAAACTTTGAGATATCCGTAGAAGATGCCAAGAAAATGAAGAAAGACGCCAAAAAGGACGACCTAATTGAACAATGGGTAGAGGTAAAGACTTTTGGCCGTGTGGCTGCTCAGACTGCTAAACAAGTTATTATGCAGCGTTTGCGTGAGGCGGAACGAGAAATCGTCATGAGCGAATACGAAGAGAAAATCGGAACAGTCGTCAATGCGGTGGTGACTCGTATTGAATCACGTATTGTACGTTTAGAACTTGGCAAGGCTCAGGCAATCATGCCGCAGAGCGAACAAAGCCAATCAGAAAGATACTTCCCAGGCCAGAGACTAAAGGTATTCTTGAAAGATATAGAAAAAGGCTTCCGTGGCCCGCAATTAGTTGTCAGCCGCGGCGCTTCCGAGCTAGTTCGATCGTTATTTGAAGCCGAAGTTCCAGAAATGGAGAGCGGCGCCGTAGAAATCAAGGCAATTGCCCGTGAAGCTGGCGTTAGAACCAAATTGGCCGTAGCTTCAACCGTACAGGGTGTTGACCCAGTCGGAACGTTTGTCGGTGGTCACGGTACTAGAGTAAATGCAATTGTGAGCGAAATTGGCGATCAGGAAAAAATTGATATTGTTGTCTGGGATGAGAATCTAGAGGTATTTATTGGAAGCGCTCTGAGCCCGACCAAAGTATCCAAAGTCGTTATTGATACGGATGCTAAAAGAGCCAAAGTTATTGTTCCTGAAGATCAGTTAAGCGTTGCAATTGGCAAGGGCGGACAGAATGTGCGTCTAGCAAGTAAATTGACTGGCATTGAACTGGATATCGAAGCAGATAAAACAGCTGAAGGCGATGCGTCTTCAGAATTGAAGGTTGAAGGTGAAAAGTCAAAGGCTGAAGAGAAAAAACCAGCCGCTAAAAAGAATGAAACAGTAGCTGACGCGCCAAAAATGAAGCTAAAGCGCAAGAGTGACATGGAAAACAGCCTGCTCTCAGCAATCGACGAACACGGCGAGTAAAATGTTTATCTCACCGGAATATAGTGGTGGGATTGCAATTACTGATGCTGAAAGTGTAGGCCTACAAGATCATGTACGCTTTTATGGTTCAGTCATCACTGAAGAGCATGCATTTCAGGCTCAAGAAGAATCTAGAGCATTACGAACTGCAGTATTGAAGACATACGAAGGTACTGATGGCATAGAAGAGTTTATGCCCGCAAAGAACCCAGGGCCAGGAGTTGATACCAGGATATTGAAACTACCCAGAGGGAAAGATGCTGAGGATGATGAAGAGATAGTTCAGGGTTTTAGGGCCAGATTCGACGTTGACTGTACTTACATATATTTAGCGGCTCAATGGCTAGCTGATGCAGGAAGGTATAGTAGGGGATTCGATTCTTTTAGATTATTTTTTACTAATGAAATGAAATCTATAGATTTTCATTACGACAAAGGTGAAGATAATTCTGAAGAAATGTTAATGAGAACAATATTGCAACTTTCTGGTGTCAGGACTGTTAGTTTCAGAACAAAAGACATCGGTACCGTGTCCTCTGTTATTCCAGTAGGGGATGCATATGAACTTGCCGTCCGCCAAGTTGAACACTCGGCTACCTACAAAAATGACTGCGTAGCATTGTATATCCAGGGAACTCATAGACGAAGTAAAAACACTTCTTAATTTAGACATTATTGCTCCAGTTTCGACGGCCTCGCTTTGCTTGCCTGTTCGACATACTTTTCTCTACAGTCACAAAAGTATGCAAAA
>CAZTWI010000084.1:0-559 GCA_964617685.1 uncultured Candidatus Saccharibacteria bacterium
GGCCCGTCCTTCATGCTTAATCTGGTAAGCAGAAATATGCTGGGTGATGCCGCCAGATTCGCCCTCTGCTACTTTGCCGCCGCGGATTTTGTCTAGCAAACTGGTTTTGCCATGGTCAACATGACCCATGACAGCAATTACCGGCGGGCGCTCGACGGCGTTAGGGTCAACACTTGATTTCTCTCTTTTGACGACAATGTTCTCGCTTGCTGATTTCTTCACTAGCTCAATATCCAACCCTAGTTCACTGACAATAATTTGAGCAGTATCAAAATCTACTTTTTCGTTAACTGTTACCATCATTCCGTTTTTGAACAGTTCGCCAATTAACGCAGAGACGGAGACAGAAAGTTTTTCTGCCAAATCGCCAACTGTAATCATTCCATCTACTTCGATTGTAGCTGAAGCCATATGGCTTACCGCAAGCTATATAAGACAACCTTTCAGGTTTTCTCATCGTGCCGGAGAGTCGAATAAATCGCCTCTGCGGACTGCTCTTTCCGAGCTACAGCTTGCATCTCCTTCCTTATTTATTAATTTGGTGAACTGTCTACTCTTA
>CAZTWI010000084.1:569-2152 GCA_964617685.1 uncultured Candidatus Saccharibacteria bacterium
TACTGAGTTAAAACTGTCTTAAGCTTCTTTTAGGCCCTGCATATTACTACGCAGCCTCCTTTAAAGAAAGAGCAATCTTTCGAGCTTCTTTGTCGATGTCCAAAACCTTGAATTGTTTGGTTTCGTTCACATTGAATACTTTCTCTGGATCTGTACCTTCGTCGTTGCTCATTTCTGAGACATGAACCAAAGCTTCAACTGATGGAGAAAGCTGTACAAATGCGCCGAATGGCGTAATACGAGTTACGCGCCCTTCGACTAGACTTCCCTTTTTGAACTCTTTAACTTCGTTCAACCAAGGATCTTCCTGCATTTGCTTCAATGAAAGACTCAGGCGGTCTTTGTCGATTGCGATGATTTTTGCGTGTACTTTGTCGCCGGTTTTGATGTATTTCTTTGGATCTTCAACGCGTTCCCAGGAAATTTCAGATATGTGAATCAACCCTTCGATACCATCAACATTTACGAATGCACCGAAGTCGATAACTCCAGTTACAACACCTTCTACTTCGTCGCCAACAGTAAGTTCTGAGAATCTGGCTTGCATGTCGTCACGCACGGCTTCTTTTTCTGAAAATATAAGTTTATTATCTTTACGGCTTACATCTAGGACTCTAACTTTTAGACCTTTTTTAACTAAACTTG
This sequence comes from uncultured Candidatus Saccharibacteria bacterium, assembly GCA_964617685.1. GTDB lineage: Bacteria > Patescibacteriota > Saccharimonadia > Saccharimonadales > SZUA-47 > JAYSZA01. The sequence goes on from CAZTWI010000084.1 coordinate 1,215, forward strand.
TAAGTTTCTGCATGATTTCGTCTTTGTCAGCACCAGTTACCCGCGGGTAGTTGTCTGCAGATAATTGTGAAACCGGCATGAAACCGCGAATACCTTCCATTTCGATCAGTAAACCACCACGGTTTGCATCGTACGGAAATACTTCGATTGTTTCTTTTGCTTCGTGAATTCTCTCTAATTCATCCCAGCCGCGGTCTTTTGCTGCGCGTTTCATGCTGAGAAGCGCATAACCCTCATCCATTTCTGGTTCGATAATACTTACTGTTACGGCTTGGTCTTTTTCCAAGTTAGTTCCGTAGCCTATTTCTCGGCGCATTAATACACCAATTCCATTCGTACCTAGATCAATCCAGGCCTCGTGTTTTTTGACTGACATGACTTTGCCTTCTATGACATCGCCTGTCTTCATTTCTTGCACACTTGACGAAGCTAATAGCTCGTCCATTGTTAACACTTTTGACATATAAATATGCCTCCTTTATCGTATGCGGCAGTCCGTAGACTATTTTCTCCGCTAAACTTACCTATTATTATATCTGTTACACCCCTAGAAGTCAACGTTTGGAAAGTCGTTAGTCTTTAGGTATTAGGCGCTAGGAGCTACAGTAGTTACTAGAACCCAAAACCTAGTACCTAAAGCCTTGTAATACTCACCACTCACCTATCATCTATACGTGATAAACTGGGATCATGTATTTAGCAATCGATGTAGGGGGCACTAAGGTTTTGGTTGCTACTTTTTCTAATGATGGAAAGCTGGAAAAGACCAAGAAATTCAAGACTCCGATAATGTACCCGGATTTTGTGAAGGAGTTGAAGCAGAATATCAGAAAATTGGTTGGTGATTCTAAGCTCAAAGCTTGTTCGATTGCCCTGCCGGGAACTATTGATAGAGAGAATGGCGTAGCATTATATTTTGGAAATTTACCTTGGGAAAA
>CAZTWI010000084.1:2162-3156 GCA_964617685.1 uncultured Candidatus Saccharibacteria bacterium
GATGATTTATCTGACACAGTTCACTGTCCGATTTACTTAGAAAACGATGCTAAAATGGCGGGGCTTGCCGAAGCTGATTCGTTAAAAGAGCAATACAATAGAGTTCTGTATGTGACTGTTAGTACCGGCATCGGTCTAGGCCTGACTGTGGACGGCAAGATAGATCATAGTGTTAGTGACGCCGGCGGTAAGGCAGTCATGCTTGAGCATCAAGGCAAAATTATGGCGTGGGAAGAATTTGCTAGCGGTAAAGCGATTGTTGCGCAGACTGGCAAAATGGCAGCTGAAATTACAGATGAGGGCGACTGGTATTTAGTCTCACGGAATATTGCGATTGGTTTGATTAATTTATGTGTACTTCTGACTCCAGATTGCATAGTGATTGGCGGGGGTGTTGGATCGCATTTAGAAAAATTCCAAGAAAAGCTATGGAACGAGCTAGAGATTTATCAGAGTAAAATGGTGAAGCTGCCTCAAATAGTGAAAGCACAGCACCCGGAAGAAGCAGTTATATACGGTGGGTATTTACTGGCACAGCAATATCTAACAAGCCACCATGAAACAAATTGATTTACTAAGACAACTCCAGGATTACTGCGGCAACGATCTGTCGTTTAAGCCTGGTAAATCATACTATTGGTCACCTAAGGATCGGACTGTATTCTATCAGCAAAAAGATCCGTCAGAAATTGGACTATGGACGTTAATGCACGAAGCCTGTCATGGATTGCTCAACCATACATCCTATCAAAGTGATTTTGAGTTAGTGCTACTAGAAGTGGAGGCATGGGAGCGTGCAGAAAGATTGGCTACTGACTTTGGTCTGAAGATTGATCAGGATCATGTGCAGGATTGCCTGGACAGTTATCGTGATTGGCAATACAAAAGATCCCTCTGCCCCCGCTGTGATCTAGGCGGAATTCAGATCACGCCTAGCTCGTATAATTGCATGTTCTGCAGCGACACATGGAATGTTAGCGCCGCCCGCTTCTGC
>CAZTWI010000085.1:0-3131 GCA_964617685.1 uncultured Candidatus Saccharibacteria bacterium
AGATATTTTAGTTGTAATAAAGTACTACAAATAAAAAACCTGCAAGATTAATCGCAGGTTTTTTGTAGATTAATCAGCTTATTTCTTCAAATATGCAGTAAGCGCGTCTTTTGCTTCTTTGGCTTTTTTAATAGCTTGATCTAGATCCTTGTCATCAGCCTCACCCTTTTTAACGGATATCGCTAACTCATTCAGTGATTCCCTTGTACTCTTAGCCTGATCAATCAGCTTCTTGGCTTTTTCTGACAAAGCCTTGCCGGTCTCAATAGCGTTAGATTCCACCTTTTCAATTAATTCTAGTAATTCACTGCGCAACTTTGCTGCTTCTTTCGAAAATCTTTCTGCAGCTTTTTGTGCAGCATCTTTAATGTCAGCTCTAGTTTCTTTTCCACTCTTAGGCGCAAACAGTATACCAGCCACCACTCCAACTACAGCACCGATAGCTGCTCCAGTTGCAAAACCACGATTTTTCTCGTTTGACATAACTATTTCCTTCCTTTTTTAAATAAATCGACTACTTGAGAAATTGCCGACCCGACAGCTGTAACTTTTCCAGCGCTGCTTAAAGATGAAGTAAACTCCTGCACATTATCAGCGGCTTGCTGTGCAGTGTCTGAAATTGCTTTAACTTTCTTTAGAATATTAATTAGTAGCGAAGTTGCGATTATTGCAAGTACTAAAAATATTGCCAGTGTAATACTTAAGATAATTACCAGAATATCGTACGAATCCATTATGCCCTATCTTTCTGATTTAGGTTAATTGTATAACATCTCATTGGTTGCGAATGTAACATAAATTACCTTGATCGCAATCACTATATGTTATTATATACTATTTTTCGATTTTTTTCATCAAGAATTCTTTGAAGTGACCGCCGTACTTGGGATCTTTAAGGACTACATCAATCAATGTCTCAATGTAGGCCTCAGGGTTTCCGGTGTCGTGATACTCGCCTTCAATCTTCAAGCCATATACGTTAGAAGTCTGAGCAAGTTCTTCAAATGCATCAGAAATTCTTACTTCTCCATCCGGTCCGACGGTCTCTTTCTCTAGAATTGGCAGGATATCCGGTGTCAGTAGATAACCGCTTGCTACTGCCAAGGTTGAAGGGGCATCTTGCAGGGCTGGCTTTTCCGCAATTCCAGTAACTCTAGTTAGGGATTCATCAAGCTGTTCGGCTAATTTAGCAATTCCGTAACTAGAAACTTCGTTTTCCGGAACTTCACGAAGTGCAACTATTGATTTTTCTGTTTTTTGATAAGCTTCGAGCAACTGTACAGCCGTTGATTTCTCTCCGGTAAAAAAGTCGTCTGCAAAGAAGAAAAAGAACGGTTCATCGCCAATCAAGTGCGCTGCATTTAATATTGGCCGGGCATTTCCTTTGGGTTCGCCCTTTTGCCTGATATATATAAAATTAGCCAGTCCGGCAATTGAAGCTATTTTTTGAGCAGTTTCTGTCTTGCCTTTACTCTTCAGTTCGTCCTCTAGTTCTAAGCTTCTGTCGAAATGGTCTTCAATTGCGCGCTTAGTCGGCCCGGTAACTATAATAATGTCTTCGACTCCAGCCTGAACTAATCCTTCAACGACAAGTTGGATAACCGGCTTGTCAATAATCGGCAGCATCTCTTTCGGCATCGCCTTAGTCTGAGGTAAGAACCGTGTCCCCATGCCTGCCGCCGCGATTATTGCTTTTCTAACTTGTTTTGCCATTGTTATGTCCCCAATTTATCACGGATTATTTTTTGCACCATTGTAGGATTAGCCTGTCCTTTTGATTCTTTCATAACTTGGCCAACCAAGAAACCGATAGCTTTCATTTCACCGTTCTGAACATCTTGAACTGGCTTTGGATTTTCACTGATTATTTTATCAACTATACTTTCAATTGCACCGTTATCTGAAACCTGAAGATACCCGATGCTCTCCGCATACTTCTCGACGTTAGCCGGAACTTCGTTGTTTGTCAAAAATTCTACCAGCAAGCTTTTGGCGTTATTGGAACTGATTTTATCGCTTCCTACCAAGGCATAAACAGATTCATAAGCTTTCTGTCGAGTTTCTGCAGAAATAACCAATGATTCAGAATCCCGAAGCATCGGTACGTCAATATTCGTTATCCAGTTAGCAAAAGTCTTTGCTTTTTCTTTATCTGCATCTGTTATAAGACTTAGAAAATTACTATCAAATTCCACCTGTGACTCTAGAAGTGTTTCGGTTTGCAGGTGATCAATACCTAAATCGTGAAGTTTCAAACGCCACTCTCCCGGCATAACAGGAACTTGCGTTTCAATCTCGTCTATATATGAATCATCTAGGACTATTGGCGGTATATCAGGATCCGGAAAATATCTGTAGTCGTGCGCATCTTCCTTTGATCGCTGAGAGACTGTCTTTTGCTTGTCGTCGAGCCAGCCGCGTGTTTCTTGGACTATCTTTTCACCTTTTTCTAGCAGTTCAATCTGCCTTTTTATCTCATAATCAACTGCTCGCTCGACAGACTTAAAGCTATTAAGGTTCTTGGTTTCTGATCTTGTGCCCAGCTCGTCCATGTTCTTGCTGACACTTACGTTAACGTCGAAACGCATATTTCCGTGATACAAGTCAACATCGCTTACACCGGCATACTTCATTCTGAGCCACAGTTCTTTTGCAAAAGCTTTTGCTTCCGTAGAACTATGAATATCCGGTTCGGAAACAATTTCTAAAAGCGGAGTCCCGGCACGATTCAGGTCAACCAAAGAATAATCTGCGCCTACGGGATGCGTGGACTTTCCAGCATCTTCTTCCATGTGGGCACGCGTAATGTTAATAATCTTGGTTGTGCCGTCATCCAGACTAACTTCAATACTTCCGCCTAGAATTATCGGCTGATCAAACTGGCTTATTTGGTACCCTTTAGGCAAATCCGGGTAGAAATAATGCTTGCGGTCAAACTTACTAAACTTCTGTGGTTTTGTACCAAGAGCAAAAGCTGCTTTTGAAGCAAGTCTAACGGCTTCTTCATTAAGATATGGCAACGCACCTGGCAGGCCAAAACAAATATGGCTGACCAAAGTATTGGGCTCTGCCTCACGCGCCTCGTTGCTAACGCTGGAAAAAAGCTTTGTCTTAGTCTTCAGCTGAACATG
>CAZTWI010000086.1:0-899 GCA_964617685.1 uncultured Candidatus Saccharibacteria bacterium
GATCTAGCGAACAGAAGCCTGGTTGTTATGAACAAAGAAGACCATGGCACGGTTGTAAGTATCGGTCCAAAAATAGATGATAACCTACAGGATTTTGAGCTCCATTTATTGGATAAGATAAGAGAGGCAGACAGACCGCTAACTGTAGAAAAATTAATTCAGGGCAGCGATAGTCTAGAAACTAAGGATGGTAGGAAAATCAGCGGAAGCACAGCCTATGTTTATTGGTGGCTGCAGCGTCAGTCCCTACGTGATCGTAAGATTATAGAGAAGCGCATGACCAGCAGATATTTTGTTGTGCTATTCAAATTCGGAGTCATAGGAGGATTGCTAGTATCGGTAATCCCTCTGGCTTCCCTGAGGTTTATTCAAATGTTAGACAGCGGCGAAGTTGATATCTCCGGGCTTGTCGAGCATATATGTGCTGGATTATTATTTTGGCTTGCGGCACTCATACCAATATGTATTATCAGCTTCTTTCTACTAAGGTTTAAGGGCAGAATGCTTGGCCGGTCTTGGCTGTTGACAACAAACTTCAGCCGCTATCTTGGCCAGCTGGATGCTTTTCGTGAATTTGTCCGACTATCGCACAAAGATAAGCTTCGTTTTGAGAGCAAAGAGCTTAAAAAAGAGTCAACTGCTCGTACCCGGCCGTATGCAATTGCCTGCGGGTATGTTAAGCCGTAATTCTCTGGTAATTAACCTTATGTCTGTATACAATAGTACTTATATGAGCGATTTAGAAAATGTACGTAAGTCGTTAAAGCAGCGCTATGCTAAATTAGACGATAAACGTGCCATATTACGCGACCCGGAACTGAAAGCCTTGTTTGACGGCATACGCGAAGTGCCTGCAGAGCAAAGAGCTGAATACGGGGCGGTTTACTTCCGCCCCGTAT
>CAZTWI010000086.1:909-3029 GCA_964617685.1 uncultured Candidatus Saccharibacteria bacterium
CGTATGGAAATACTTGAGTGGATTGAGGATGAAGAACAGTCGACCCAAGAGATTAAAACGATAGATATAACAGCGCCTTGGGATGTTAATACTCCTTTTGATAAAATTCCAAAGTTACTGCCGGCTACGCAAGGTAGTATCCATCCTTTGATGTCGGAAATGGATCTTATATGTGATATTTACCAGCGGATGGGTTTTCTGGTTGAAGATTCACGGGAGATTGATGATGATTTTCATATGTTTGAATCTTTAAATTTTCCAGAAGGCCACCCGGCACGCGATGACTATGATACTTTTATGACGGATGAAGGCTTAATCGCGCCGGCGCATACCAGTACTATGCAGAATAGAGTCCTGCAAAAATACCGCGATAACCTGGACAAAGGCGAGCCGATTGCGGTTGTTGTACCTGACAGAGTATTTAGAAATGAGGATTTGGATGCAACACACGAACATACTTTTTACCAGATTGAAGGAGTCTACGTTGGCAAGGGAGTAACAGTCGGTAACTTAATTGCTACTTTAAGCGCATTTATGAATGAGTATTTCGGACAGGAATTAAAAACTAAATTGCAGCCGTTCTACTTTCCATTCACTGAGCCAAGTTTTGAATTTGCAATTGAACGGCCGGATGTATTGAAAAAGGACGACTCGGAAGATCAAAAATGGCTGGAATTGCTTGGATGCGGGATGATTCATCCGAATGTCTTAGAAATGGCGGGAATTGATCCGGCTGTCTATAGTGGTTTCGCATGGGGTAACGGTATAGATCGAATGGTTATGATGAAAAATCAGATAGAGGACATTCGTCATTTTCAATCGGCAAATCTTAAATTCTTGAGGCAGTTCTAGTTATGAAATTTAGTTTAAACCTTGCACAACAGTATAGTAACGTCGAATTAAAATCATTGCCTCATGACGAGATTCTAAGCAGGATTGGAGCACAGCTTGGAGCGGTAGAGGATACAACTGAATGGACAGTCAAGTATCACGGGATTCTTATTGCAAAAGTCGTTTCGTGTGAAAAACACCCCGACGCCGATAAGCTAAGCGTATGTCTGATAGACGACGGCGGGATAGCAGAGAATGTTGAACGAAATGAAGCCGGATTGGTCCAAGTAGTTTGCGGTGCGCCTAATGTTAAGGCTGGCCTATTAGTCGCTTGGATTCCACCTGGAGCAGCTGTTCCGAGTTCGGTTGATTCCGACCCATTTGTTCTTGAGTCAAGAGAAATTCGCGGCAAAGTAAGCAACGGAATGCTGGCTAGTCCGAAAGAGCTTGATATATCTGACGAGCACGAGGGAATTTTAGAAATCAATCCAAGCGAATTAAGCAGAGAGCCAAAGTTAGGCGAGCCGCTGAGTGATTTCTACGGTTTAGATGATTTTGTCGTGGATTGTGAGAACAAAATGTTCACACACAGGCCTGATTGTTTTGGCAATCTTGGCGTTGCCCGTGAGCTTGCCGGTATATTCGGGTTGAAATTCGTGAGTCCTGACTGGTACTTGAATACTCCTGAATTTTCAGACGTTAATAATTCTCTGCCATTTGAAGCTGCCAACCAAATTCCAAATCTAGTTCCAAGATTTACTGCTGTGGTAATGAGCGATATAAAAGTTGCGTCTAGCCCGGTTTCTATGCAGGCTAGCCTGAGACGTGTTGGTATAAAACCTATTAATAACATTGTCGATGTAACTAATTACATTATGCATTTAACCGGCCAGCCGCTCCACGCATTTGATTACGATAAATTAATTAAAATTTCAGGCAAAGATACGGTTACCTTAGAGCCGCGTCTTGCTGAAGCTGGCGAAGAAATAGAACTCTTAGGCGAAAAGAAAATCACGCTGACCAAAGAAGACATGGTAATTTCAGCCAGCGGAAAAGCGGTCGCGCTTGCCGGTGTTATGGGCGGGGCAGAGACGGAAGTGGATCTGAATACGACAAGAATTGTTTTGGAATGTGCGAATTTTGATATGTATGCAGTAAGACGCACCAGTATGCGCCATGGTCTGTTTACTGACGCCGTGACTAGGTTCAATAAGGGTCAGAGTCCACTGCAGAATGATCGGATTCTATACTTTGCTATGAATAATCTGATTCAGTATTTTGGCGTTAGC
>CAZTWI010000087.1:0-2362 GCA_964617685.1 uncultured Candidatus Saccharibacteria bacterium
TGCCCGACGCCATTTGCTGGCAGTTCAAGCGTATAGAATACGTATACTGCGTGCTCGTGACCGGCAATTTTGTAAGCTAGCTTGCGCTTGCCCCAACTGTCGGTTTCCGTAATGCTTCCACCGGCATCTTTCACGAGCTTTTCTATCTGGCTATTTGCCTTTTCTAGATCAATTTCTAGATCGGGATGAAATAGCACAGCTAATTCGTATTTATCCACGTCTTTTCTCCTTTCTTAGGTCTTTAACCACATCACACCAATCAACCTACTTGCCGGCTTTGCCTGCAAATCTGATGATTTCTTGGCCATTTTTGGCTTGAAACTCTCGCTCCTCGCTTCACCGTATTGTAATACGGCTCATCTCGTCGCTCGGCTTCGCACCAAAACTGCCTCAAGTGTGAATGTGCTTAAACTCGGATTGTAAACTAAGATTCACAATCAGAAATTAATTTATTACAGATAAAATTATACTATATTGTGCTAACTTGCACAATAGTGAGCAGTAATAGGACAGTAGTTAGACTTGCGCCTACCACTCACCCGTCACCATTCACTATTCACCGTTCTTAGATCTCGTCTAGAGCAGCTTCCTCGTCGTCATCTACGGCACTGCCTGTACTGAATACGTCAGATAGCGAGGTTACTAGTACGTCACGCGGTTTAGAGCCATCTGCAGAGCCGACAATACCTTGTTCTTCCATCATGTCGATCAATCGCGAGGCACGGCCGTACCCAATGCGCAGACGGCGCTGCAGAAGACTCGTGGAAGCTTTGCGGTTATCAATCACAACTTGCACGGCATCTTTCCACAAATCATCGTCAGAATCACTTGGACTGCTATCAACAACGATTCCACCTTTACCGTTCAACTGTACTGGCTGGCTGACAACCTCGTCGTCATACTGCGGCGGCCGCTGCATACGCAAGAAATCATTAACTTTTGTTGTCTCGTCATCTGTTATAAATGCACCCTGAATACGAATAGGCTTCGGCAGATCTGCTTTAGTAAACAACATGTCACCCATGCCCAATAGTTTTTCAGCGCCAACGCCGTCAATGATAGTTCGCGAGTCAACTTGGCTAGCCACAGTGAATGCTATACGAGCCGGAACGTTAGCCTTGATCAGACCAGTAATGACATCCACGCTCGGACGCTGAGTGGCGAGTACTAAATGTATACCGGCAGCACGTGCTTTCTGAGCAATACGCACAATTAACGCTTCCACGTCGCGAGCAGCCATCATCATTAGATCCGCCAACTCATCAATAACAATAACGATATATGGCATAGAGTCCTGGTCTTTCAGGCTGTTGTAGCCGGCAATATCACGCTTGTTGTTTTCAGAAAAAGTACGCAGACGTCTTTCCATTTCCGACACCGCCCATTTAAGCGCGCTAATACACTTTTCCGGCTCGGTTATAACCGGCGTCAACAGATGTGGAATGTCGTTATATGGCGTAAGCTCCACTTGCTTTGGATCAACCAGAATCAGCTTCATATCAGCCGGGCTATTCTTATAAAGCAAGCTTGTGAGCAAAGTATTAATCATCACAGATTTACCAGATCCAGTCTGTCCAGCTATCAATAAGTGCGGCATTTTATTCAATGCGCCAACGATTGGAATCCCGGCAATATCACGGCCGATTACAAATCCGAGCGGCTGGTTTTGGGCGCCCCAAGTTTTGTCATCCAAGACTCCGGACAAGCGGACAGTAGCAGCCTTCACGTTCGGTACTTCAATACCAACAGCTCTTTTACCGGGGATAGGTGCTTCCACGCGGATACTTTGTGCCGCTAAGTTTAATGACAATTCACGGTCAAGTGCAGATATTTTACTCAATTTTGTACCAGCCGGCGGCTTCAATGTAAATTGAGTAACTCTTGGACCTATATTGGCTCCTTCCATCTCAACCTCAATGTTGAAGTTAGAGAACGTATCCCGAATAATGTCTGCATTTGTGTTCACATCGCCAGCATCGGCTTTGTCTTGTTTCTTAATGAGTAAATCTGTTGTAGGCAGTTGCCAATTTGGATCTCGCGCCTCTGTTAGCGCTTGATGGTTAGCATCAGGAGCTAGCTTAACTGCCATAGAATTTTTCAAACTAGCTCGGCCTGCAGGGTTATGTTCAACAGGAACACCTTCATTAAGCTTGAAGCCTGGTTCTGCAGACTTTGCTTTTAGATCACTCAAATCTGTATCTTCAGAACTGCGCTCCGGACGCTTGAATGGTGCCAGTAATGCCTTGAGCGGGATACCAAATGTCCAGCATGTAGCCAAAACACTTAGCACTACGAATAAAATTATTGCCGGCAGTCTATCAAGTGCTGACAGAACTAGCCCGCCAAAGAACTCGCCAACAGC
>CAZTWI010000087.1:2372-2969 GCA_964617685.1 uncultured Candidatus Saccharibacteria bacterium
GCACCGCCATATCCCCCAGCCCACCCGGTACTAGAATGTGACTCAGTCGCAAAACCGACGTACATTAATGATGCGCTTAAAACCAATAGACAGCTCATGCTCAGTAATACGCTGAACGGTAAAGTATTTTCTTCTGACTTGAGTTTATGTATTCCCCAGTAGGCCAAGGCTAAAGGCGACAGATATGCAGCGACTCCAATCACAGAATAAACAAGGTCAAACATTCCTTTTGGCAGACTTCCGCCAGTTCCAAAACCGCCAAGTAGTAAAAACACAGCCAAAACCAGCATTATCACGGCCGCCGTTTGGCGGACGAATAGATTAGGCTCTTTTGGAACCTTTGCCATGTTCTTCTTTGAACTTGCTTTCTTTTTTGTGCTGCGTTTTTTCTTTTTTGCCATGATTTTTATTTCTAAGTGGTTATAACTATATTCTACTCTAGTCAGTCAGGTTATTGAATAGTGTTGTTATTTTAACAAAATCTTGCCGTTTTGTCAACTACTGTAGTGGCTTTTTCAAGTTTTCTCTTAGCTTCTTTGCCTCCTACAAAGAAGGAGGCAAAGATATATAAGAATCGATCTGCATTCTGCTGTTGGT
>CAZTWI010000088.1:0-2947 GCA_964617685.1 uncultured Candidatus Saccharibacteria bacterium
TTTCATGCTTACATCATATCAAAATAACTTGGTCTAGTCAAGTCTAGTCATTATAAAAATTTTGTTTAATTTAATATAAGGGTCTAGTATCAGTACATGAAAATCAGAACAATCTACAGTGAAGTCCTGACGAAAATTAATGTATTTTATAGCAAACACAGTAAAATTATTCTTTTGATTCCAGTTTTATATTTGTGTGTCTATATTGGTTACAACGAATATTTGGATTATAAGAGTGTAGAAGACGCAAAAAAGCTACTGTTCAGTTTCCAAAAAATTAAAACTGAAGTCGAAGGCATTACTAATGAGAATTTTAAAATTAGAACTGATTGTGGACATTACGGTGAAAAATTTGCCACAACTCTATCGTGCAATTTAGTTTTACTTTTAGAAGATCCAGAGAACATTGATCCTAAAACTTTTGAACAAGCATTTCTTGTAAGTTCAATGCACATAAAGGGCTGCGAAATAAGTAGATGGGGTTCGTATGAAGGATATGGATATTGTCCTGTGCTTAACATCCGTCCGAGTACAGAGGATCGAATTGAAGTTTTTCTTAAACGATACTAAAAAGGCCTGATTTCTAACAATTTATTTAAAATAGGTTACACTTATGATTATGGCAACCAAAAAACCAGCCTTTCAGAAACAAACACCAGTAAAGCCTTCCCTGTCAGAAAACTTGAAGAAAAAATGGTGGGCGGTATTATTGCTAGGTGTTTTCATTTTTGCAGTCGGGTCGTTCGCGTATAACAAATACCTAGACTACAAAAACGTCCAAGACATGAAAACTCTCCTGTCCGACTTCCAACAACTGGAAGAAGATATGGAAGAAGAAACCGGAGAAAAACTTTCTATAATTCCAGATTGTGGTTATGGTGGTGAGAAGTTTAATCAAAGTTACAGTTGCGCACTTTTCATATTACCGTTCGGCTTTAAATTAGAAGACGAGAACAAGCCAGTGTCAAACAAATATACTGAATCATTCTTAGCTTTAACAAGTTCCAAAGAAAGTTGCTCAATCAGTAAAGGTGGTTTCTATGAAAAATACGGTTATTGTAACTTTGGGACAGTTAGAAAATCCGCAGAAGATAGAATAAATTACTTAATCGCAAATAACACAGAGTGTTTAAGCATTTCATGCAAAATGCTTAAATAAATGTTACTTTGGTCACTTTCTTTAATCTCAAAACTAAAAAACAGCTGGTGGACGTTTACATTATTGTTTGTGCTTATGTTTCCTTTTGGACTGTTTACTTACAGCAAATATCTAGACAAGCGAAACGTCCAAGACATGAAAACTCTCCTGTCTGACTTCCAACAACTGGAAAAAGATATGGAAGAAGAAACCGGAGAAGAATTTACGATAGAGGCCGACTGCAGTAGCGTCGGGAAATTTGCCACTTCTTACTCATGTTCTGTGTATTTTAAAAATGCTACCTGGAAAGAAGTTTATTCCCAAAAAGTTACTACGACGGCAACCAAAGGTATGAAAAATTTTGGTGGCTGCGAAATGCTAAGTGAAAACAGTATAGGATTTAGTCCTAACGAAGACATGTATTTATGCACATTCACTGTTAGGAGTCCGAATGAGGTTAGATCAGAACAAATTTTCTATGACTACGACGAGAGTCCCGGTTCTCCATACTAGTAATGGAGTAGAAATTTAGCGGAATAAAGCTATTATTGCTATTACAATTTTCTTGAGCAAGTTGACTATTTTTTGAACTAGAGTGGTTTGTTTTGGTGGTTCAGCAGGAGGATCTGTGGGAGGTGGAGGTTCAACGACGGCCGGGATGGCTTCATTGTCACAAACATCGTCTATTCCGTCTTGATCTACATCAACATTGGAATTGATTACAGTCGGACACTTGTCGACTACATTCAATACTCCGTCGCCGTCAAAATCTGTATCTGAAAATCCAATCATTACTTGTTCGTAGTAATCGAATTTCTCGCCAAACTTGTCTGTGCCCTTTAGGTGGATTTCATGTACACCTGCAGGCAAATTAACTGGAATATTAAAGTCAGCGTCTAGTACGCCGTTTTGTGGGACGTCGTATATACCAATTATGATTGGTTCGGATTGAACGGATAGTTCTGCTTTTGAGCCTGACAATAAACTAGTTTGATTTAAATTTAAATCGCCAGTTGTTCCTTGAGATATCAATGGTTGTTGGATTGGTATTAGAATAGTATCACTCATTAAACCGCCTGATATGTTTGCGGAAATAATCTCGGACTGTACTTGACTGCCGAAGAAGTCTGAAGGTACTGGATACGGTTGTTGAGTAGGGGTTGGCATTAAAGCCGTTAAATTACTGCTTTGCGTGATGATAGCCTGCTTATATAGTTGATGGCCTAAGTGGTTAGGATGAAAAGTTTCTTTGCCAAAACACCCGCTTCTAACAAAACATATTCCTCTGGTACCGATATTTAGATATAGATTTGATATATCATTTCCAGCCGTTACGCCGTTGAAGGCCTTCTGGTCGGCAGGAGCTAAACTGCAAAGATTCCTGTTTATCAATATGTCTGTCACATCAACGTAGAACACTCCGGCCTCCAAAGCAGCTGCCTGAATTATTGCATTCATATACATCACGCCTTCGTTTGCCATAATCACTTCTTGAGCGTCTAGCCTTACATTTACAGCACAGTCGCCATCTGTTTGTGCGAATTTAGGGTATCCATGAATATATACTCTAGAGTCTGGATTAGTTTGTTTAACTGTGGTGTATGTATCTATAAGCTTAGCTTTAAGATTTGCGATCTTTGCTGCAAGTAGACCGGCACTTGGAGAACCACTAACTGCATACTTGCACGTATCGGGCATAATGCAGGAATTGATTATATCTCCAAATCCAGCATCGTTGCCTCCAACACCAATTGTTATAATTTCTGGAGTTTTTGGATCTCTATATATAAAAGAATTTTCTCCTGTAAA
>CAZTWI010000089.1:0-575 GCA_964617685.1 uncultured Candidatus Saccharibacteria bacterium
CACCAGCACTCATCCTTTATTGATTGTTATAATGCAGGATATGCTACTCACTGTCTCGCGCGTGGAAGCAGATCCGATAACTAATCTGATAAAGTCAGAATCAATAGTAACGACTCAGAAAATCAAATTTGTATTAGAAATCTTAGAAGAAATGAACAAGGGATACCGGCGGTACCTGAACAGTGTTACCAAAAAGATTTTAAGCACGAGGAACAAATTACAGCGGACAATTGTAAATAATGAAGATATTTTGAGTTTTATTGATGTGGAAGAAGATCTGAACGAATTCTTAGCGGCTCTTCAGCCGTATGGTATCATGCTGCATGCTTTACTGGATGGCAAACATATAAAACTGCATGAAGAAGACAAGGACTTAATCGAAGATTTGCAGCTGTCATCCAATGAGCTCGTAGAGCTGACAAAAAGTAGATTGAAAACTATGCAGAATCTGCGCGAAGCTTATAATACAATCGCAACAAACAATCTTAACCGCGTTTTCAAACGCTTAACCAGCATCGCGATTTTTTTGTCTATTCCGACCATTGTTGTTGGATTTTACGGCATGAACGTTATGC
>CAZTWI010000089.1:585-2915 GCA_964617685.1 uncultured Candidatus Saccharibacteria bacterium
GCCGTTTGAGACCAACCCCAATGCCTTTCTTATAGTTTCGGCTATAACAATAGGTATTATGCTGTCTTTTGTCATATTCTTTCAGCGCAAAAAATGGCTATAAAGAGTAGCAGTCAGCGCACAAGCCGGAGAATTCGATACTGTGATTATCAGGGTGGAAGTCATGGTAACTAGCCGCTAAAGTTAACTCGTCTTCTAGAGCTGAGGTCTCTTCAAACGAGATTGTCTTACCGCATTGAGTACAGGTCATGTGGTGGTGATGGCGGTGGAACACTTCGCTTAGTTCGACTGATTCTTTCCAACCAGTATAGAGTTTCTTAACTATGCCGGCTTTTTCGAACGCGTCGACTGTTCGATAGATGCTTGAACGGTGGACCTTTGCCAGAGTGCTCAGTGAAGACAGCTGCAGGGGTCTATCCTGTTCTTTTAATATGGTGAAAATAGTATTCCGTACTTTTGTATTGCTAAGATGGTATTTTTTTAAAAGCGAAAGGTATAAATCAGACATAAGTAGTGCAATTATAGCAAAAATTGCGACAAAGTTGCAAAAATAGAAATAATCAATATATAATTGAACCAACAAAGGAAACCTAATATATGCTCACAGTCTTCTTCTTTTCCCTAATCGGCGGGGTGGTCTCGCTAATCGGCGGAATATTTTTATTACGCAGTAAGCAGTCTGCTAAAGTTTTAGCAATGTATGCCACGCCTTTTGCGGCGGGTGTTTTGCTGGCCGCCGCCTTTAGTGATTTGCTTCCAGAAGCGCTGGAAAGATCAGATAATCCGGACTTAGTACTGATCTATACGCTGTATGGAATTTTAGGCTTCTTTTTCTTGGAAAGGTTTTTACGCTGGTTTCATCATCACCATGAGCACGAGGGTAAAAATACAGCCTCCAATTCGTTGATTATTATTGGAGACACGCTGCACAATGCATTGGACGGTGTAGCTATCGGTGCGGCTTTCCTAATTAATACTCCAACCGGCATAATTGCGACCGCTGCAGTTGCGATGCACGAAATTCCCCAAGAGATCGGTGACTTCGGATTACTCCTTAATAATGGCATGAAACGATCCAAGGTGCTTATTGTCAATGTTGTCAGCGCGCTCGCGACTACGGTTGCAGCTCTCTTGACTTTTGGTCTTGGAGGTCAAAATGATTTTCCGATTCCATATTTGCTCGCACTGACCGCCGGCTTCTTTATATACATTGCAACGAGCGATATAATCCCGGAAATTCACGAAAAACTTGAAGATCAAAAAAGAGATATTAGACCTTGGTTATTGCTTTTTGGCGCAGTATTAATCTTGGTTGCTTCGCCAATTGCACATCAATTTATAGACACCGGACACGAAGATCATTCAGGCTCACATTTTGAAGAGTCTGATTATTACGAATCAGATACAGATCATTTGGAATAAACTTGCGCTGCTAGTTAGGTTACAATGTACTTATGAATATGCTAATAGTAGTTTTACTGGCCGTTAATGCAGTTTTGATTTTGTATTTAATCTTTAAGCCTAAGAAAGATCAGAATTCTAACGATTCGCAGATTGTTCAGAATAATTTAAACCATTTATCCGATAATATAACCAAGCTCCAAGACCAGCTGCGCGCGCAGATTGATATGAAATTAGACAAAAACCAAGAGAGTATGACAAAACAGCTGAATGCCAGTGCCAAGCTGGTTGCTGACGTTACCGAGCGTTTAACTAAACTGGACGATACTAATAAAAGAGTTGTGGATGTAGCTGACGAGCTGAAACAGCTTCAGAATGTGCTACAGAATCCCAAGCAGCGCGGAGTTTTGGGTGAATTCTATCTTGATCAGATATTACAGAACTTACTTCCTCCTTCGGCTTATACACTCCAGTATAAACTCAGTGAAGGCAATGTGGTTGATGCGGTGATCCACCTCGACGGAAAGATCTTAGCAATAGACAGTAAGTTTTCATTAGAGAATTACAACAGGCTGGTTGAGGCGAAAGGTGCAGAGCGGATTGTATTTGAGCGGGCTTTCAAGGACGACTTAAAGAAGCGTATTGATGAGACTGCTAAGTACATCCAGCCAAAGAAGGGTACACTTGACCAGGCTTTGATGTTCATACCGTCCGAAGCAATTTACTATGATCTGCTTGCTAACAAAGTAGGAGCTAGCGGGGTATCCGGCAGGGATTTAATGCAGTACGCGGCCGTTGATAAACGGGTCGTTATAGTCGG
Organism: uncultured Candidatus Saccharibacteria bacterium; assembly: GCA_964617685.1. Classification (GTDB taxonomy): domain Bacteria; phylum Patescibacteriota; class Saccharimonadia; order Saccharimonadales; family SZUA-47; genus JAYSZA01. The sequence continues at coordinate 2,807 of CAZTWI010000089.1, forward strand.
ACCAAGTACGCTTTCGGCAATGATGCAAGTCATAGTTCAGGGTTTGAAAAGTCTGGAAATACAGAAAGATACCGAAGTTATCCGAAAGAATATAGAACAATTGCAGAAC
>CAZTWI010000090.1:0-2898 GCA_964617685.1 uncultured Candidatus Saccharibacteria bacterium
GGTTCAGCGTGCCTGCTGTTTGAATTTCTTGAACGGTAAACTTGATACGGCTCGCCATGGAATAGATATACGTCTTCTATTACTAGGCTTTGGGTGTTATCAGGGTTGAAGAAGTTCTTAGTAGGCTCAGGAAAACAATACCTTGGAGTAATTCGGCTTCCAGAAGAGGATAGTTCCCCAATTTTCTCAATTAGTTCTTTGCTTTTGGCATTAAACTCTTCAGGGGCTAAATCATGAACAAATGCATATTTTAGCTGTTCAATATAGAATCTAGGATCTTTTGATTTATAAACCATCGACTAAATATTATACCTGCTTATACGGGGTATTGATATTGCTTGTGTTTTGTGCTATAATAGACTATATGGGATACTATATCCCATGCAAATATATGGGGCTGAATTTTAAGCTCGACATTGGACTTTAATAAGTTGGCATGGCAAGCCGGATTGATCTGCACGTTAGTCGGATCAAACACAATAGATGCAAAAACATCATTGAGCGACATGGTTGACCGCGTTTTCGCTGGCCGCCAGGTCGCATTTGCTGCTTAATTTAAGCTAGCGACCTACGTTCTCGACATCAGATACGGAACAAGGTCTTATATCATCTGATTGCTACACTATCCGCCACCTTAGGATAGTTGTTTAAGATTTCAAGGTTGCTTCTTTGTAGAATTTTGTCTATTTATATCTACAAAGACTATAGACCGCTAAATAGAATAAGCTTGTAGTCATCCAGCAAATTAACCGATGCACGTGGGGGCAGTACCCACCAGCTCCACCAATAAAAGTGTCCGACTTCATGTTGGGCTTTTTTATTTTTAGTGATGAAAATCACATACATAAGCGCTTTCTGAGTGTATGTTGTAAGTACTACAATGTAAAATAAAGGCAAAAATAAAATGAGTGCTGAACATTACAGAACACCAGTTGACGGTATACGAAGTGGAGAAATTACTAGAAATTTTCTTCATGGAGTGAGTGAATTTGGAAGAGCAACAATCGCACTAGCAGGTATTGCCGTAAGTGGAATTCCGGATGTAGTACGCAACATCACATCAAAGGAACCAGTTCCAAGCAGTGTAAATATACCTGCGTCTCCTTACTTATTCTACAGAGACTGATATTTATCGGTAAAATCATCTTGCTAACTAGACAGTGTTTATGGTTACACTATAGGTAGATGATTTATCAAAAGAAACAGATTAATCTGGACCATCATGAGCTAAGTGATGCCCTACAGCATATTGATGATTACTGGAAAACCCTAACCAGAACGTCTACTAATTTTAATTCCACACTTATTGCCCTCCCTCATCCTTATATAGTTCCAAGTCCTGGTAATGATACATTTGCTTTTGAAGAACAGTATTATTGGGACAGCTATTTTACATCCCTTGGTATAGATAATGAGGAGCTTGTGTCCGGCATGCTGGATAATCTGATTTATATGTTTGATCAGTTTGGGCTTATTCCAAACGGTAATCGCTATTACTTTACCAGCAGGTCGCAGCCGCCGATATTCACTACCTTTATTTTTCATGTTTACGACAAATATGAGAAATCCACAGAATGGCTGTCGGAGCGGATAGCTAAAGCGAAAAAGGAATATCATACAGTCTGGCTATCAAGCGAACATCCGCACAGCAGGCAAGTCTACGAAGGCCTTAGCCGCTACTACGATATTAACCACCTGCACGACCTTGCAGAGGCCGAAAGCGGCTGGGATATGACTCCTCGGTTCAAGCGCCAGTGTTTAGATTTTCTGCCCGTGGATCTGAATTGCCTGCTTTATAAATACGAGGTTGATTTTGCTCGGGCGTGCAGAATTTTAGGTAACGAATCAGAAGCTATGGCTTGGGACGGATTATCGAATAAGCGCCGGGAAAGTATCGTAAAACTAATGTGGAACAAACGAAAAGCTTTTTTCTTTGACTATAACTTTATAGAAAAAAAGCAGGGTGACGTCTATTCGCTTGCCGGCTACTATGCGCTCTGGTCAGGACTGGCAGACGAATACCAGGCAAAAAAATTGGTAATGCAGCTACAAAAGTTTGAAAAATCCGGAGGGCTTACTACAACCGCCGGGTCTTTCATGTACAAGCCTCTGTTCGGATCTACTAAAACACAGTGGGCATATCCTAACGGCTGGGCGCCGCTTCATTTGATTGCGATTGAAGGCTTAGAAAATTACGGATACAAAACCGAGGCGGATAGAATCGCCAAAAAGTGGCTAAAAACTTGTAATGACTGGTACGTTAAGACTGGTCATTTTCAAGAAAAATACAACGTCGTAAATCCTAAAATTAAACCGACCAGCGGACTCTATCCTTCCCAAACCGGATTCGGCTGGACTAACGGAGTGTTTATATACTTAGCTAGAAAACTAGCAAACAGCTAAAATTATACCGTTTCTTTGCGAGCTTTATCTAGCATTCTCTCAAATAGCTCTTGAAATAACCTTTGTTCCTGATAGCTCAAACCACCGATTATTTGAGCTTGAGTAACATCTAGAATATCTTCGGCTTGGCTCACTATCTCTTCGCCAATTCCGGTCAGATTCAATTCTTTTGCTCTTTTATTGCCCATCATTACGGATACTTTGATCAAGCCCTTTTTCTGCAGTATTTTTATCTGTCTGCTGATACTTGCCTCTGTTTGATCAAGCAGTCCAGCTATCACATTCTGCTTGGCTAGTATATTCTGATTAATCGCCTCAAGAACTTTGTACTGGGCAAAGCCGATATCCAGCTGGGATTTAAGACTTTCGTCTATCTGTTTTTCTAACAAAAATGCCAGTTGATGTATTTGCCAGTATAATCTTGGAATCATAAAATTATTTACCTGTTAAGTATTATATCACTCTGTTATTTAATTGCTAATGTAACTATCATTT
>CAZTWI010000091.1:0-559 GCA_964617685.1 uncultured Candidatus Saccharibacteria bacterium
GCGTTAGCCAAGCAAGCAGCGTGTTTGATTTGACTGATTTTGATGTGTCAGCCGATAATTTAAACCGGGTAGATGTGAGCTTGAACTTTATCAACGAAAGACTTGGCGCAGATCTTGACACTGAATATGTTAAATCGCTGCTAGAGAATGTTGAATTCAGCGTTGCCGTAAACGATCAAGTTCTTTCGATAACAGTGCCGTTTTGGCGTATGGATATTACTGCCGCCGAAGATATTTTAGAAGAAGTCGGGCGTCTGCACGGCTACGGCAAATTAGAATCTTCATTGCCTTCTAGAATTTCAAAGCCGACTCCTAAAAATAAACTGCGCGATTTCAAACAGCATCTGAGGTATCAGCTAAAAGAAGCTGGCGCCAACGAAGTGCTAACCTATAGTTTCGTGCATGAAAAATTATTGGAATCAGTTGGTGTTGATGCACAAAAATGGGCCTACCATCTGCGTAATGCAATTAGCCCTGATTTGCAGTATTACCGCACAACTTTGTTACCGAGTCTTTTGTCTAAAATCCATGTAAATCTGAAAGCCCAGGCTGGCCAGAC
>CAZTWI010000091.1:569-2031 GCA_964617685.1 uncultured Candidatus Saccharibacteria bacterium
ATTTGCTTTGTATGAAATTGGCAAAGTACACCTAAAAGGCCATAACGAAGAATCAGAACCGACGTTGCCGAAACAAATGCACCGGCTTGCTCTGGTTGTGGCAGCGGACGATAAAACCTCATCCAAGTATTCCGGGTCGCCTTACTATTTGGCAAGAAAATATGTTGACTTGTTAACCAATGGGCAGTCAACCTATCTTCCGCTCGATACTAATGAATATCCTTTGAGCGCGCCTTTTCAAATTGGCAGAAGCTCTATAGTCATGCTTGGTTCTGATAAGAAACCAGTTGGCGTTGTGGGCGAGCTTACTAATAGCACTAAAAAAGCATTAAAACTCCCGGATTATTGTGCTGGATTTGAGCTTGATATTGAACTTTTGCTCGAGCTGATCGAGCCGGTTGTTTATCAGCCGCTATCTAAGCGTCCGTCTTCCAGACAGGATATAACGTTTGAGGTGGGCGACGATAAGATCTGGGGGGACTTATATAACCTGCTTCATGCAGAGCTTGCTGTGGCAAAGGCAGAATTTGGTTATAACTTTGAGCTTGCTCCTTTAGAAATTTTCAAGAAAGAAGATTCAGACAAAAAACGCATATCTTTCAGAATAGATCTATCGCATAATGACAAAACTCTAAGAGTAGAAGAGATCAATAAACTACTTGACGAGATTGCTAAGGCTGTTGATGAAAAATTTGAAGCTACCCGTATTTAGTGCGTTTTTTGCGGTAGCTGCCTGCGTTTTTTTGTTAAATATGTCTGTAAGCGCTCAGGGTGTTAATGATTTTGTCATTTCTAGTTTTGATGCGGATTATGAACTTACCAACGAAGACCCGCAGGGTTTTATGGTTGTCACAGAAAAGATAATCCTTAACTATAGCGGACAGAATCGAGGCATACTCAGAGCTCTGCCGAATTCTTATAAAGGCAACGACCTAAATACTACAGTCAAAAGTGTCAGGAGGGACGGCAAACCAGAGCCCTTTATTACTTATGTTGAAAACGATAATACAGTTGCAAGAGTCGGTGATCCTAATGTCTATATTACGGGTGTTCATGATTACGTTATTACTTATAGTTTAGAAAATGTCATTAGTTTTTATGAAGACTATGATGAACTTTATTGGGATGTTAATGGTGATCAGTGGCTTCAAACCTTTGAATCAGTTACTGCTTCTGTTAGGACTCCCGCGCTTCCTGCCTCGGCTTTCACACCCGTATGTTTTGCCGGGTCGTATGGAGGGTCTACTCAGAACTGCGAGGTTTCACAAGAGTCTTCAATTACAAAGTTCAAGACTACCGAACCTCTGGGTTCTAACCAAACGCTCACATTTATTATGGGCTTTGAGAAAGGGTATTTCCTGCCTCCAACTTGGATGGAACGCAACTGGGGGCTGCTGGTGGCGAGTCCGATACTTCTGGCTCAGCTTCTGGTTGCCTATACTGCCTACAAACGCTGGAAAAT
>CAZTWI010000091.1:2041-2876 GCA_964617685.1 uncultured Candidatus Saccharibacteria bacterium
ATGTACGGCAAAGACTACAAAGATCGCGGGGCAATAGCACCGTATTTTGAGAGACCTAAAGGCTTGAGTGTCATGCAGGCCAGTTACATACTGAACAATGCTTTAACGGCCCAGCATGTCAGTGCTTCAATCATCGATCTGTCGATTAGAGGCAATATTAGAATTATTGAACATGGAGAAGGGAAAAAGGCCAAGCATGATTTGGAGCTAACTAGACTCCCGGACAGCTATAATACCGAAGATGAAACAATGTTAATGAATAGCTTATTTTCAGATATGAATGTAGGCAGTACGATAGTTTTGGAGGATAAAAAATATAAGTTTGCCAGCGTTTTGGGTGAAATTTCCAAGTCGTTGGATCAAAAATCTATCGCAGCCGGTTATTATGAACTTTCTCCGAAAAACGCTTTTAAGAAATTAGTTCCTCATCTGTTATTCGCAATTATTTTATTTGTTCTTGGTATTCTGTTTGCCAGCTTCACAAATGGCGTGAGTGTTATTACCAGTATCATTATGTTTCTTAGCGTCATTGTTTTTATGTCGCTCATGACAAAACGCAGCGTCAAAGGGAACTTAATTGCTGATCATATGAAAGGCCTAAAACTGTATTTGGAAAAAGCGGAGAAGGAACGTATAAAAATGCAGGATGCAGTTGCTGCTCCGCTCGCAAAAAACTCACATCAGCCGGTACGCGACAGAGAGTTTTTTGAAAAATTATTACCTTACGCTGTGGCTATGAACGTAGAAAAATCTTGGGCAAAAGCCTTTTCAGACATATACGACCAGCCGCCTGAATGGTATCAAGGAAGCTGGACGACATTCACTACGGTCGCTC
>CAZTWI010000092.1:0-2868 GCA_964617685.1 uncultured Candidatus Saccharibacteria bacterium
TCCGTTGTTCAATTTGAATGGCGTGCCGTCAAGGGCTAGTATCTCTAAAGAGTCGGTTTGGGTGGCTTTTTTCCAGGTTCCTCTGGTTGCTATGCCATCTTGGAAAACTATAACTTCACCGGTTCCGGTTGTGCCGTAAGCACTATGGACTCTGTCTGGGTGAATTCCAAAAGTTGTGATAAGCGCGATAATTACCTTTGGAGTTATTTGTTTGCCTGACTCCTGGTCAGTGTGAGGAAGTCCTGCCATAACTCTCTTGTAGTTATTTGCCGCCTGGTCGTACGTATAAGAAGTATTATAGTTGGCTCCGGATATATTGAAACTTATGTTTCCTGCTGTAATTGCAGCTGCATCTGCCGCTGGACTGTCGCTTTTTCTGGTAAAAGGGATGAAGGTGCTCGAAGTATAGCCTAATTCATTACCCAGCGCGTCAATTCTGTCCATGCTGGTGTAGACATTATGTGGCGCATAGCGGTTCGATACTCTGCTGGCAACTCGCTGTCCGTAAACCCCATGATCCATGTCTTTTACTCCCAGTGTTCTAATTAGAGCTAAGGCCTCGCCGCTGCCGCCGCTATGAACATATCTGGCATCGTAGCCGCGAACCCACTCAACGTAATACGGCCGCGCGCTTCTAATCGGACCAATATTGGCTGGTTTAGTTTCTTGGAAAAGTGCCAAGAACCGAGTAATTCCCCCTTCGGCGATTGCCTCAAACACAATACCCGCTTCTTGCAGTCCCGATTGCGGCCGGGCATCAATGCTGTTTTCTATCATTACTCCGGTTACAGGCCGTTCGGCTAACGCTGGTTCGACTTCCACGCCAGTCAGCGGCGAGGCTTTGGTAGTTGGCGGAGGTACGTATGTAGACTCTATTTGCGGCACTGGTTCTGGTGCCGGTGCTTTTGGTCCGAAAAATACAACCCCGGCAATTCCAACTACTAATACGGCAGTACACACGCTTGCAAAGATTATCATGTGTTTTTTAGAGGGTTTTTTCTGGAACAATTTCTTAATCCCGGAGAACCGGTCTTTTTTTGTCACGTCAATAGGATTTGTTTGTGTCGGCTTGGTATCCATCCCGTTAGAGTTTGCTTTCGTATTTATATATCATATCGTATTAGTTTTTATCCGCAACGAGTAGGACAAACTAACTCTAACGGGATCCATAAAACTTAAGCACTATTGTATAGCTTTTCTCTAGACTGCACAATAACGGACTGGATAATTAGTAACTCTGAACAGTTTTTAACGTTTCGAATAATTCTGCTATAAGCTCGTCCGAATCCTGACAAAGCGAATCGCTTGTCTTGCGGATAAATACTGTTCTGCCGTCGTCTAGTGTTTTTTCGTACACTGTAGTGTAGTTTTCATAGAACATAGAAGCTTCGTTATTAAAAGAAAGCAGGAATGGTCTTGAACACTGCTGAGTACCCGGAAGAGTACTGAACATATCATCAATCGTCTGCTGCGAAGCGAGTTTTATTTCGGCTAAATTTTTTAACTGAATAGAGGTTACTGTTGCTGATTGCTGTTCGTTGTTTTCCGGGTCATCGGGCAGGTAGGAGTAGGCTATACTTGCCGAATTAACATTGCTGAACTGTAATTTTATTTCGTCAATAAATTGGATGTTGGTATAGCTGACAGCTGGAGCCTCTTGGGTTAAATTGTTCATTGCCTCTGTAATGAAATAGGTCAAGTCGCGTTTTCCGGCATGCTCTTTAACGTTAGCCAGGTCTTTGTTTACGAAATACAACGAAAAAATAAGCGCCATAACAAGTAAAAATAAAACAGTCGTAACGATACTGTTTAGATTATTTCGTAGACTGAATTTTTTGTTTTGCTTTTTCTTTGCCATCAGGCACATTTATACGCTCATATTCCAAAGGTGTCCATAGCTGTTATTGGCGTGTTGTTTCCTGGCCTGCTCCGCCGTAAGTCTACGTTCCATGCCGGAATAAAATTTTCTCAAAAAGCCTAAGCTGTAAGGTGCGATTATTTATTGCTATGACTATGAAGGCCGGGTAAACTAGAACGTAAGATGAATCCCGTTAGAAATTTATAAATTAATTTCTCCGGTAACATTTGAATCAGAAAGAATTATTGAAGGGATTTCTAAACGAGATGAATCGAGAGTTAAAAGATAAAATAGCAGATTTGTTGAGCAACGAACAGAAAGTAACTTCACGCTCAGAAATTGAGTCGCGCTATCCAAAACGTGATTTGCCCGAGAGAGCAGAAGTTACGCGGTTCTGTCCTTCCCCGACGGGCTTCGTGCATATTGGAGGAATATTTACGGCTATGATCTGCCAATATGTGGCGCGTCAGACTAGCGGTGTTTATATTCTGAGGATTGAAGATACTGATAAAAAGCGCGAAGTCGAAGGCGCCAAACAGCTCATCGTCGAGCAACTGAATACTTTTGGTTTGACACCAGATGAAGGTCTACAGATTGACGGGTCTTCCAAGGGTGATTACGGACCGTATGTTCAAAGCGAGCGCGGAGATATATATTTAGCCTACGCATTAGATTTGTTAGAAAAAGGCCGTGCCTATCCTTGTTTTGCTACATCCGAAGAATTGCAGGAAGCAGTAAAAGATCAGCAGTCCAAGAAACTACGACCGGGCTACTACGGTGAATGGGCGCTGTGGCGTGATAGAGACGATTCTGATATAGAACAAGCCCTGCACGCTGGAAAGCCCTTTGTACTACGGTTCCGATCGGAAGGATCTCATGACCGACGGATTCAATTTAACGATGTCTTAAAAGGACATATGGAAGTACCGGAAAATGATCTGGATGTTCCATTGATTAAATCGGATGAGTATCGCCTCCCCACCTATCACTTGGCTCACGTAGTTGATGAT
>CAZTWI010000093.1:0-358 GCA_964617685.1 uncultured Candidatus Saccharibacteria bacterium
CAGAATCTTGAGCTATTTTTGCTAGTTCCTGGTGCTGGGGCGGTAAACTCTCAGTCAGAATATAGCAGCTCTGTTTCAACTTTTGACCTTCAACTTTCAACTTTCTACTCGTTAGCTTAAAAAGTTGGCGATAGTAATCTAGCCCGTCTCTCCCGCCAAAGATTGCAAATCCCGGCTCATGAGACGCAGCCAGATTAATTTTATATTCGTTTGGGACGTAGGGAAGATTGGCTAGGATCAGGTTGAAAGTTGAAAGTTGAAGATCAAAGGTATCAGACAGTAGATCAAATTTTTTGAATTCTATGTCAACCTTTAAGTTTTTGGCGTTCTTTTTTGCAATTTTTAACGCTGGTTCCGA
>CAZTWI010000093.1:368-2852 GCA_964617685.1 uncultured Candidatus Saccharibacteria bacterium
TTAACTTTCAACTTCTCATCTTTTGCCTTCAGCATTTCTAGGGCCAATGTGATAATAATGCATCCAGATCCAGTTCCCACATCTATGATCTGCAGCTGACTGTCATCTGTATACTGCTTACTGTTAACTTGATTGATTGCTAGCTCTACGAGTGTTTCCGTTTCAGGACGGGGGGTTAGTGTATCGGGAGAAACTATAAAATCTCGGCCATAAAACTCCTGCCTACCTCTAATATAAGCCAGCGGCTCATGTTCAACCCGTCTTTTGATTTGTTTATTCAATTTGCGGAGGTCAGTCTTCTGTAAATTGTGATCTGGATGTGCATGTATCCAAGTTCGATCTTTATCCAAAACATCAGCCAGCAACACCTCCGCATCTAAACGAGCAGTCGGAACAGAAGCAGATCCAAGTTTTTTCATGGCTTTATCCAGCCACAATTTAATTACCATAACAGAGGTAACTATATCACAAACATTGACAAAATGTTCAAGATTTGTTATACTTAGCTAGTAAAATTCAAAAATAAAATTTGCAAAAAAGAATGAATACAGTAATGAATAAATTACCACAACCCCAAACCACAGAAGAGATCCCAAAGCTCAGTAATCAACTCAATCATGGTAGCTGGCCGGAAGTTGTTATGGGTAATCTTGAAAGCATAGAAGAGCGTGTTGCTACTGTGCGGCGTATGGGGGGTATAGCAACGAGCGATATGGAAAGTAGTAATATAGTTGGCACGAGTCCTGGTGCAACCGCCGGTGATAAAACAGTAAAAAGAGGTATAGGTACTGATAGTAAGGTTAGTTTGTATTCAAGACACGAACCCATTAATCTTCGCGAATGGTCTGAATATGACACCAGTATGACATCAAGAGTAGATGAAAAACCTACTACGGTATTCGGTAGGGAAAAATATGAAGGTAACGCAGAGACAGAAGTAAGATATGAAAAAACAAGAAATAAAAAAGGGAATTCTTGGTACGAGTCAATAACAGCTAAGAGTTTTAACGGTGTTGATAGTGCCCGTATCGATGAACGGCGAAAACATGGCAACACTACCCAAACACGTAAGATGGAAGTGGATGACGAGGGCAACCTTACGATTACCCAAACAACTAAAACCAGAAGGCCAAATCCTGAATTTAAACTTTTGCATGAACCCGAGAAGACGGTCCGGACTTGGAAAGCTGATTCTGGTTCGACTAGCGATGAAGCAAAACAGGCATGGAGAGTGGCAAGATCTGTGGTTAAGCGTACTTCTGACCAGATGGCGGCAGATAAAACTACTGCTCAGCGTGAGCTTAAACGCCGACAGGGTATAGAGGCTGCTAAGCGCCAGTCTGCTAAGAATCAACGGAAGCGTTACGGTCAAGACATCATTAACCTTTAATGTTTTCGTGGGCAATAAGTCCAGCATTTTAGGATTTCAATTTACAGTTAAGGATTTTGCAAGAATCTATCCATAGAGGAGGTTTCTTTATAGGTGTTGTTTCGTGCAAGTTCTGGTTTAATTATTCCTGAGCGAGCAGGTCGGCTTCGGCGTGTTTGAGTTCTTCTATTAGGTCTTCTATCTGGCCCGCAAGAGCGCCGGGTATATTGCTGCGGGAATAGCCTATGCGGTGATCTGTAATACGGTCTTGCGGGAAGTTGTAGGTACGGATTTTTTCTGATCGGTCACCTGAACCAATTAAAGCTCGGCGTTTGGCTGATAACTTATCATTCTCTGCATCAATTCTGAACTGTAAGAGTCGAGAACGTAGGACACTCATAGCTTTCAGTTTGTTCTTGATTTGCGACTTTTCATCTTGGTTCGTAACAACAAGTCCAGTTGGAATATGGGTAATACGCACTGCGGAGTCTGTTGTGTTGACACTCTGGCCGCCGTGCCCCCCAGCACGATATACATCGACACGTAGATCTGAATCTTTTATCTCTACATCAGTTTCTTCGGCCTCAGGCAGGACAGCAACGGTAATGGTGGAAGTGTGTATGCGTCCTTGAGATTCAGTTTCCGGGACTCTCTGCACGCGGTGCACACCGGCTTCTAGGTGGAAATGACCGTAAGCTCCAACTCCTCGTATAGCGAAGGTAATTTCTTTGTAGCCGCCGACTTCTGAAGGACTATCACTTAGCAGTTCACTTTTAAATCCAACGATTTCCGCATGCCGGACATACATTCTGTATAGTTCGCCGGCAAATAGGGAAGCCTCATCACCGCCGGCACCGGCACGGATTTCTATAATACAGTCTTTGTCGGCGTTAGGGTCTTTAGGTATAAGTAGTGCCTGTAATTCCTCAATTAGTTTAGTCCTGCTGCTTTCAGATTCTTCAATCTCTATTTGGGCAAGTTCTACCATACTTTCATCATCTGATGTAAGCAAATCTCGTGCCTGAGCGATACCTTCAGTTAATTGAGTAATTTTTTGTTGCAGTTCCACGATTGCTCCAAGCTCTGAGATACGCTTAGCCACAACTGGATAATTT
>CAZTWI010000094.1:0-2840 GCA_964617685.1 uncultured Candidatus Saccharibacteria bacterium
ATAAGTAAATTTAATAATAAAAAAAAATTATTATTATTAAAAATAAATTTATATAAAATACTTAAATAAAAATAAATTTTCTAATTATTAGAAAAAAAAATTCAGCAAGTAATATATATATTATTCTTATCTAAAAAATTTGAAAAACTTATATAGTAAAATGGAAATTAAATTTAAATATTATAACATTAGAAATTATTCAAAAATTATATTTTAAATCATTAGTATAATAAAATATATAAAAATATAGTATAGTTAATATTTTATATATTCATATAAATACTTAAGTCTAAATAAATAATCATAATTTTTACTAATAATAAAAATTATGATTGGTTTATAATGAATTTACATTTTTTTTACTATCCAAATTTTTATGAGTTTTATAGATTTAAATAGTCTTTTAAAAATGAAGTTTATAATGTATATATATACATTTTATGTAATTATCGAATATTGCATTTTCATACAGATTTTTTAGTAATATATTAATTTTTTTATTTTCTTCAAAAATATATTTACGAAAGATATAAATTATAAATATTTTATGGTTAGTTATTGATGCATGTTATTTTTAATTATTTTATAACAAAAAAAAAGTTTATCCTTCTAGAGATAAAATAAATTTTTGGTTACACAATTTATAAATTTTAGAATTAAAAAAAATTGTATATACAATTTCAAGATTTTTATATAAATTTTTTTTTATCATTCTTTTTTTTATAAAAAAATTTTATAAATATGCAATATTTATTTATTCAGTATTATACATTACCAGAAACTTATACTCTAAGATTATTTTAAAACTGAATTAATAAAAAATTATATAATTTAGGTTAATAATTGGGCAGATGTAGATAATTTTATGATATTTAAATAAACGAAATTATATAAAATTTCAATATGTAATTTTCTGAAAATTTTCTATGAAATTACAACATTATTATAAAAAAAATTTATTTTTGTATTTCTTCATTTGAATAGTTATCATCATAATTGGCTTTTTTATAAAAATGTAAACTTTATCTTTAAAAAAAGCTATTTTAAAAGGAAATAGACCAGGATATTCTAATTTTTATACAATTATACCTAAAAAACCTAAATTTAAGTTTATTAAATGTAGGGATTTTAATTATAAAATCAATTTTTTTAGATAGTTCTTCTTTACAAAATATAGTAAGAATTTATTATACAACATGTATAATATTTCTACGTGTAAACTATTAATTTTAAATTCAACATTTGTAAAAAAATTATTAAATATTTTATTAATGTAAATTAATACTATAAAAAATTTATCAATAAAGAATATATAAGATTAATTATTTATTTATATTATAAAAAATATTCAAATATATTTTTTGTATTTCTATTTTAATTTATTTATAAAATAATAAAAATTATAATTTAAATATATAATATAAAAATATAATATCAATAAATAAACATTAATAAATATATAATAAATTATATTAAAAATATATTTTCTTTAAAGATTTTTTAGAAAAAAAAAAATCTTTATTTAATATATATAAAAATATACAAGACTAAGAAAAAATAATATTAGGAATTTTTAGAATTACATGAAAAATTAAGTTATATATTTTTTAAAAAAAAATAAAGTAAATTAATTTAAAATTTATTATTGATTTATTTAAATGATGGTATTTTTAAATAATGTAAGAAGTTTTTAAATTATATAAAATTTAAATAATAATGATTTAACTTTAATAGATGGACTTTTTATTTTTTAGATTATATTATAATTAATAAATATAAATAAAAAAAATACTATATAAAATATTATATACTTGATTTAAAAAAACCAGTATTCAATAGGAAATTCATATTTTTCAAATTTCAGGTATTAAAACATATTTATAATGGTTAATAATGACACCATTTCTTAAATAAAGAACATTCTATATAAAAATAAATCTAATTTTATAAGTTTTGTATAAAAAAACTGTATTATAGAAAACTTATAAATTAAAAGTTCAGTAATATGGTTCTGCTGATGATATATATGATGTAATTTTTATCACAACAACTAAAATAATAAATTTTTTATTTAATAAACCAAAAATTCTTTTAACTACTGTATTTATATAATTTTTATTTTAGTGCTGGATTATAATTTTTATTTTTATAAATTTATTTTCTTACCCAGTAAAGTTTAGAAAATAGAGTATGAATTCTTTGATGAATTTGTAAGATCTAAGCATTATACCTTTTTTTATATGAATTTTATGTTAAATCAATTTAAATATTAATTATATAGAATCATAGATTTTTTTTTGAAGAAATTCAATTTTGGTAAATGTTACATACATATGAAAAATCCTGTTTATAATCCTATTTTTAGATGTTGTATTTAAATTATAATCCTTTATACCTTTTATGAAAATTTTTTTTGGAAATACCTTTAATAACAATATAAATTTTTTTTACCTGTATAAAAAAAAATTTATTAGTAAAGCAGTTAATTATAAACGTCTTTAAGAAAAGTTTTTTATAAATCTTTCTAATTAATTATATCATGGTTATTTTATACATTTACAATTAAATAAAAAAAGATAGTTTTTTTAAAGTTAAAATTTAGAGAAAGAATTTGTATTTTTTACATATTTAAAAAAAATTATAATAAATGTTTTATATTAATATAATTAGAAAAGATATAAATATAAAAGAGGTGATTGGTTTACAAATAAAGGAAAAAAATATACTTTAAATGAATGTTGAGATTTAAATCAGAATATTATCGAATTTAATAATTTAGAATATATATATAATGGTTAAAGTTAAACTTTAATAAATGATTTTATTATTAAAAATTAAAC
>CAZTWI010000095.1:0-2788 GCA_964617685.1 uncultured Candidatus Saccharibacteria bacterium
GCTTTACGTTTGTCGCGGTAACATACAAAGCGCGGTCGCGGTCGTTATTCGAGCCTTGCGGCGACGGACGGGACGTTTCTATACCCTGTTTAGCCGCGTCTACAGCTGTCAAGTAGAGACGGTTGTTGGTGCGATCAACCCAAAAGCGGCCGTCTTGCAATTCGGCCTTAGTGAGTACTTGTTTAAGCGCTGTATCGCCGATCCAGGCCTGGTCAGGGTAACGACCGACACCATCGCCGGCAAGGTTGGTCATTCCTGAAGAGAAGGGTATGCCACTGCCATCAGTAACCGGCCGAGGGTTGTAGCTGATATAGCGTAGATTACTTTCTGTAACCCATCCGCCAGATACGGTTTGGGCTCCGTTTATGATGGGTATCTCTCCTGGGTAGGCGATAATTCTCAAACCGTTTTTGTTGATGGTGGCATTAACTAGGTTACGGTAAGTGCCGCCACGCATCACAACAGTATCATTACTGGCGGACAGACTGACGGCGCGTGGAAGGGTGCATGGCGTACTAGTTGTGCAATTATTTGCGGTGTTAGAACCGTCTGGCGACACATAGCGCACTGTTCCATTCAGCGAAGATAGAGTGTAAGTGATTGGCAGCACAGCACCGTATGCTGCAGGCGCCGCCGGAGTGGCACAATCTTCGAATTGTATGGCTGATCCTCCTGAAGCGTTTATATCGTTCAGAGTCGTTACGCATTGCGCCATACTGCCTGATTCCGCCTCGAAAAACATAACTGGCAGCGTCTGGGCTATAAGCAGTTGTCCGGCAACGAGCAAACCGAATATTGTAAGTGTAAATAATAGATAGAATTGCTTATTATATTTCAATTTTGAACTGTTATTACCCATAAGATTATAAAGTCCCAGCTTAATACTTAAGGATACAGCATCATATCCGGAAACGCTACTGTTTATCAATACTAAAGAATAGAAACGAAAACAAAATAATACTTACCAGAGCAGCTTCTTGGGAAGTGTTAAGCGTTTTACCATTCCTCTAGGCGGGTAAGATTTGAATAGCGATAGGTGAACAGTAGTTATGTTTTCATGCTGTAAACTGTAAACACAATACTGTAAACTGTCAGTATGAGTGGTCATAGTAAATGGTCTACTATCAAACGCGAAAAAGGCGCAAAGGATGCGGCGCGCGGTGCTGTATTTACAAAACTTGGTAATCAGATAGCTCTTGCAGCCCGAAGCGGCGCCGATCCGTCAATGAACCCTAGTCTTGCTCTTGCTATAGAAAAGGCAAAAGCAGCAAACATGCCAAACGCAAATATCGAACGTTCAATTGCCCGTGTTACCGACAAGAGTGCTGCTGTACTACAAGAAGTTACATACGAAGGTTATGGACCGGGCGGAGTTGCGATTATAGTTGAGTGCGCAACGGACAATATCAATAGAACCTATCCGGAAGTACGAACTGTGTTTACGAAACGCGGAGGAACAATCGCTGAAAAAGGCGCAGTGGCTTATCAATTTGACCGCAAAGGCATAATCACGGTTAGGGCCAGTGGAGAAGACGCACTGTTAGCCATTTTGGATGCGGGCGCAGAAGATGCAGAGGAACAAGACGGAGAAATACGTGTTATTACGGATGCCAAAGAGCTGGCAAAAGTACGTGATGCAATCAAAGAATCCGGACTTGATTTAGTTGATGCCGAATTATCATATGAACCAAACACAACTGTAGAGCTTGATGATGAAAAAATGCAAAAAACTATAGCTATGCTTGAGGCATTTGAAGACCTAGACGATGTGGTTAATACCTACACCAACTTAGCATGAAAGTACTTGGGATTGATCCGGGTTCGGGAATCATTGGGTTTGGGTTAGTTGAAAAACTATCCAATTCTAAAATGCTTGATGCTGGAATTATTAGAACTACTATTGGTGATGAAGACGCGTCTAGGCTTCTAGAGCTTTATATATCTATGAAAGAATTGGTTGCTGAACTGAAACCAGATGTGGCTTCGGTTGAGAAGTTATTTTTTGCTCAGAATGTTACTACAGCAATGAAAGTTGCTCAGGCGAGGGGCGTCATTTTACTTGTGCTTGCCGAAGAAAAGATTCCAGTTTATGAATACACGCCGCTTCAGATCAAAATGGCGATGACCGGCTACGGACGTGCTACAAAAGCTCAAATACAGGAGATGGTACGTGTTCAGTTGGGACTAAAGAATAAACCTAAACCGGATGATTGTGCCGATGCGCTTGCCTGCGCCCTAACCCACATAGCCAACGGCATAAATGCTAAACTGTAAACTTTATTAACCTGTTATCCACACCTTGCTTACAAGGATAAACCTTGTAAGCAAGGTAAAAGGAGTGTTTCACTAACTCGGAGTTAAATCAGAGTTAACTCTGATTTAATATACTATTTTATTCCTGCTGTAAACTGTCAGCTGTTTACTGTAAACTATAGATAATGATTGCACGACTACGAGGGGAAATTATTGAGCATGAGGATTCACAAGTTATTGTGGATTGCGCTGGAGTTGGTTATGGTGTACAGGTTTGCTATGACGAACAGCAACAATTACAGCTTGGGAGCAAATGCGATTTGTATATTGCGGAACAGATCAAAGAAGACGCTCACGATTTGTATGGCTTCAGTTCTAAATCCCGTAGGCAGTTATTCGGACTGCTTATAAGTGTTAACGGTGTCGGTCCAAAAGCTGGAATGGCTATATTGAACATAGGGTCGGAAGGGCAGGTACGTGCAGCCATTGCTAGCGGCGATACCAAATTTATATCAGCTGCAAAAGGAGTTGGTAA
>CAZTWI010000096.1:0-2722 GCA_964617685.1 uncultured Candidatus Saccharibacteria bacterium
TGTATTAGCATATCTAATATTCAAACCATAGCCCTCGACTGGATCCGGGATAACACCTTCTACTTCATACCCTTGCTCTACTCCGGTAAGTTTTCCTAAACGGAAATGGTCAGTCATATAGCTGTGCCAGACTTGCCTGCCCTTTTCATTCAGCTCGCCGTCTCCCATCTGCATTAGCAGCCAAGTCGCTCCAGTATTAAGAGAAAACTGCAGAATATCAGAAATTGAGCGGGTAGCAGCTCCACCGTCTTCTTCGATATTTGTAATGACAGCATCATCCGCCTGAAAACGGCTTGGATCGTAATAAGTCTGGTTTGCAGATACGGCGCCAGTATCAAGAGCTGCCGCAGTAGTCAGTGTTTTCATGATTGAACCCGGTTCTAGCGGCGAGCTTACTGATGTATTGATAAACAGGTTTGGATCGGTTACTTCAGCAAATTTTGCCGGATCATATGTTGGATAATTAGCCATGGCTTTAATTGCGCCGGTATTAGGATCCATGATTATGGCGCTTCCTGATTCGCTTTTTGCATTTTCCAGGCCTTGTTTTAGAATTTGCTCCAATTGCCGCTGCATCGCCACATCCAATGTTAGAGTTATGTCTTTGCCGTCAATTGGGTCTTCTTGGATATTATCTCCGTTTGCTAACAGCGGAATTCCTTTTTGATCTGTTAGGGCTTTTACTCTTCCCGGCTTTCCTGTCAGCTCAGCCTGCAAGGCTTCTTCAATTCCGTAATTGCCTTCCCCGTCGTCATTAACAAATCCTAGCAGCTGGCCGCCCAGCGTACCCTGAGGATAAACACGCTGGATTGTCTGTTCCGTAAAAACTCCAACGATATCACCTTTTTGCATCATTTCTTCAATTTTTTCTTTTGCCTGTTTGTTTTGTTTTTTTGCTAGGATTTCATATCTTGATTTCTTTTCCAGCTGCTCCTGAATATCTTCCTTCTTCAGACCCAACGCATCCGCTACCCGCAAAGCTGTTTCTTCTTTGTCTGTAATTATCTCCGGATCGGCAACAATGCTATAACGCAACTCATTTAGTACCAGCGGTACGGTTTCGCTTCCGTCCTGAGCATAAATAACCCCGCGCTCAGCCGGTATTTCATAGAGTTTTAACTGGCTCTCCTGAGCCTGCGCCTGATAAAAACTGTATTTAATTACTTGAATATAAAAAAGCCTCGCCGTGAACACGAGACAAATAATCAAAATTATAGTGTAGAGAATTTTGATTCGACTATTTGTGTTAGTAAATAAGCTACTCATGATAAATATATAATCGGCCTACTATTTATTATATAGGTCCGCACTAGCACTCTAGCCGATACACCCGCTACGCTATTCTGTGATCGTACCGGAAGGTGCAACTGAAACCAGATTCTTTGCAGCTTCAGAAACTTTTTCTGAATCCACAGCACGCAGTCTTGCAGCTGTTAGTTCCAAGTCTTTCTGTTCTTCTTTTAGGATGGATTGCTGTTGTTCTAGAGTGTTGATTTCATAACTAAAAGCATTAGTCTTTGTAACTTGCGTCAAATACACTAGACCAATTAAGCAGACCATGACAAGCAATACAATTGCATTGCTAACAGGCCCTAAACGCTTGCTTTCAGTTTTGAAACTGACTGCGTTCTGGCCTCGGCTGGAAAATTTTTGTCTATTTATACTAACGCTTGAGGAATATGTCATACTTTTTGTTTTTTAATTTTAATATTTATTTTGGGAGGAAGAAGAGTTGACTAACGGGCGCGTATTGCCAATCTTCTTCCCCGTTATTTTTGTAGGCTTTTGCTCGCCCAAAATATCAGTTTTTGTAAACCTAGACTTCTCTTTATAGAGAAATCTAAACGACGCGAACTTTTACTTTGTACGAGCGTGAGCTACTTTTTACCTGTATTGGCATGATGTAACTTAGCCCTTTCTTTTGTTTTTTTTATTTTCGCTCGGCTACACGGAGTCTCGCGCTCCGTGACCGTGGATTAAAAACTAATTCATGATCTGATGCGGTCAGTGGACGTTTTGTGAGAATATCTAACTCTGCATCATATCTGTCGCCTCCATGTTCTTGGAAAAACTGTTTTACAACAGCATCTTCCAAACTATGGAACGATATTACTGCTAATCTTCCATCTGGAGCTAATAAATCGAGCCACAGAGGCAATGAGCGCTCTAATTGACCTAATTCATCGTTCACAGCAATGCGTATTGCCTGAAACGTCCTGGTGGCTGGATGTACCCGGCTATATCCGGGCCAAGCCTTAGCTACTATTTGGGCCAGCTGCTGGGTTGTTTGAACCGGCCGGTTCTCTATTATGAGATTAGCAATGCGTTTTGCCTTAGGCTCTTCCCCGTACTGTCTTAAAATACGGATTAGTTCCTGCTCATCATACGAATTTACAATCTTCTCGGCTGTAAGCCTTTGAGTCTGATCCATACGCATATCTAGAGGACCGTCTTGTTTCAAACTGAAACCTCTGTGCCCATTGTCAAGGTGCGGTGACGACACGCCCAAATCCGCCAGAATCATATCGTAACTTCTTCCTTCTTTCGCAAGCTTCTCGCTGGCCTGAAAGAAATCAGAATGCAAAATAGAAACTGATTTATCATCAAATATCTCCTGCAAACTTTTCACCGCGTTTTTATCACGGTCAACCAAGGTTGCTTCTGATTTTGTGATTTTTAGAATCTTTTTTGCATGTCCGCCGTAGCCTGCAGTCAAATCTAG
>CAZTWI010000097.1:0-1338 GCA_964617685.1 uncultured Candidatus Saccharibacteria bacterium
GTTTTAGTAATCAATCCCCTTGTTGGCCAGAAATTTATCGTCGAAGTGATGTTTAATCTTTGTCATATTTGTCGCTATATCTGTGTATTTTAGTAGACTTTCAGGGAAATTCCTACCGGTAATGCAAATGCTTGTTTTTGGATGATGCTTAGCCAGTAGTTTTTCTAGCTTTTTGATTGGCAATAAGCCATCATGAACAGAGTTGTTGATTTCATCGCATATTACTAAATCATAATCGTCTGACAGGGCTTTTTCTATTGCAATATCATAGGTGTCGTTGGCGGCTTTTTTGTGTTCGTCTTCACTTACGTTTTCTGCGCTGATTTCGCCGGCGTTATAGAACCCTTTGCCACCCCTGTAATAAAATAACTTGTCTCCGTAAACGCCGGATTCTTGAATTTTCTCAATAAACTTAGACTCGCCGGTTTCCCAGGTCTTCACAAATTGGATGTAGGCGACTTTCCAGCCGCGTCCCAAAGCACGCGCTAGCAAACCGACACTAGCACTGGTTTTGCCCTTGCCTTCTCCGGTATAGACGACTACAACCGCCTCTTTTGTTTTAAAATCCTCAAACGCCATTAGACCACCATTGTATCAAGTATGTCTATATAAATTTAAAGATTTTTTGTGGTTTTACGAAAGAAAATCGTAACCTATTGGTCTACGAAGCTGTTCGGCGGTATTATCCGGGTTTTCATAAACCGGCCCAAGCCAGCAATTGAACTCCTCAAAGCCGTGATGATTTGCGAATACTTGATCTACCGTACCTATAATTTTTGTCTGGTCTGCAACTATGAAAGCAGATAGAGACACCCTAGTTTCTTTATCAGGCGAATGTATTGCCGAACAAGTTCTGAGCTCTACCACTCCTTGCTTAAGATGTTCTGCCATTCGCGCGAGATTGTACCAGGATATCGAGTCAGCCAGTGTACCGTTACGAAATGTACTAAAAGAGCCAAATGTGCCGTCACCTAGGAAAGCAATACTTGCTACATCCGAGTCAACTATAATCTCTTCGATATCACCAGTTACGGGTTGTTTGATAACTTCAGCTGATAAAAACCCTCGAGTTTTGTCGGCTGCTAACCTCTCGGCATGTTCTGCTAAAGTCTGTCTGTCCTCTTTGGTTTGCCCAGATGTAATAATGACTGAAAGACCTTTGTCGGCTTCTACGCTGAATTGTCCTTCGTCTAGCATACGTTTCCGTTGCTCGACACAAGCTTTCATAGAACCGTAGCGGTTTGGGAGGTTCTTATTTCTTGACATATATATTTATTGTAACACTTTTTATATAAAAAGTAAAATTATAACCGTGCTACTTTATCCAATGGGTATTTT
>CAZTWI010000097.1:1348-2717 GCA_964617685.1 uncultured Candidatus Saccharibacteria bacterium
GGATCTAGTGTCTAAGAATGCATTACTCGTAAATGCCGAACTGCAGCTTTACCAAGCTCTACTGCATACGGCGACTCCTCGGAGCTCAAAAGCAGTGCATCAAAGGTGCTATGACCTTGCCTCAATAACGAGTCTGGGATATGGACTGAGTTGTTAGCTTGACGCCAACCTTCTAAGCTTCTCACTAGTTCAGTGGCTGGGTCACCTAATTCGCGTAAAGCAACAACTGCGCTGTTTCGAATTTCTGGTGTGTCATGCGCCTCGCCGTAAGTAAGAGGCAGCTTCGCAGTTTTCTTTTTTGACGAGGTGTCAATTATACGTTTAGCTGCAGTTCGTCTGGAGCCGATGACAATTTCCTTAGTAGTTATATCGTGAGCAACAGATGCCGTAAACTCATCAGGATTAGGTACTGTTCTTAAAGCGTACTTAATTGTTACAAGACGGCTATCGATTGTATTAGGCCGCGGGATAACTGCATTAAAAAAGGTTCCATGAATTTTCGCCCACTCTTCTTCTACGCCCCAAAACTGGGCGGCCCGGTTTTTGTTGAGCAGGCGGTGCATATCATTAAACCGCTCCGCCGTCTCATTACCCTCAATCACTACAAAAGCTCTCACAGGTAAATATAGCTCTCTCATCTCCAGCTCCGACACACTCATTGCCATAGTACCTAAATCGTAGCACCAAAAGAGTTTTCAGAGAGTGAATTATCTTACAGATTCAATGTGATTTTTATCAACTTTTCTGAAAGATTGCTTGTCTCTCGTGTTGTTCTCTGAAATGCTATTGATGTAAAGAAGCTTCATCTGATACAATCAGGTGAATGGTGAAGCAGTCAAAAAGAGCTGTCCGTAGAAACAGTAGGAAATCGAGGGTTGATCCGGTACAGCGCGAACTGGCCAGTATGACTGCAAAGCAGCAGTTTGTAACGGCGTCCATGAGCATGGGGTGGCAATTAGCAGGCACTGTGATTATACCGATAATCATAGGGTTAAAACTGGATGACTATTTTGACACGTCGCCTTCATTCACGCTTGCAGCACTGGTTATAGCAACCTGCGGATCAATATCGGTAGTCAGCAGTACAATAAAGAGGGTTAATAGAGAAATGTCAGAGATAGATAATAAGGAGAAAAAACGTGCTAAGTAGTTTGACTAGATTTGCAAGCGAAAGTTCTTCCGGACCAGCTGTTCATATTGCACCTGCCGAGCTTTTTGAGATTGCAGGCGTTCCAATTACAAACTCTATATTTTTCGGCTGGATAACAGCGGTTTTTCTAATTGTTTTATTTATTATCATTGGCCGCAGAATGACATTAAGGCCGCCTTTTGGCCTTAATGTCATTCTGCGGCCAATGATAATAAATAA
>CAZTWI010000098.1:0-2453 GCA_964617685.1 uncultured Candidatus Saccharibacteria bacterium
TGCAGAACCGCTCAGCAGGATTGCTGGCAGTAGGGCTGCAGAGGCTATAACAGCTACTTGAGCTATTATTGTCGTCTTTTTTAAGGACGAAAGAAATGAATTCTTTCTCATGAAATTTCTCCTTTTATTTTTTGAATGTATTTATTTTTACTGTTATACAAGTGTGATTACACCATACATAAGCGTCTTAGTGCAAGAGAATTTTCAATACTTATCCACAAGGTAGGTTTGCTAGAAGCAAATCGTTGAAGGTCATAAGGTTGAAGGTTGAATGTCTTAACAGAGTTGAATAAGGCTATAAGGTTGAAGGTTATAAAGTCTCTTGAATAGTAAATGGGGAGAGCTGCTGTAACTCAACCCTAACTACCACTCACTCATCACCTATCACCGTTCTAAAATGTGGCTGTTAGAACTAGGTCTTGTTCCATGCGGTACAAGCCTGCCGGAGTCGTCGGTGTTACATTTAATATGTATGAAATCGTATAAGTTGTCTCGCCATAGCCTCTAGTAACTGACCGCGCAATGACATCACCTGGATTGTACTGATACTGATTGGCCGTATCGTAGCCAGGCGCTGCCTCTCCAAAAGCATAAGTCCCGTTATCTAACGGCATACGCGACGGATCTGCACCTTGCGTAGCAGGCGACGAATTAGCAACCAGGTTCATACCAAACTGTTCAAGCGCACTGTTGAACGCTCCCATGCTGGTCATGGGGTCTATTTGCTCTCCAGACTCATTCGTAGGTGAATTACGCGGACTGACAATAATATAATTATCATTCAAATATGTACGCGCACTAAATGTAGCAGTCCCAACTCCTGGAGTTCCCGGATCAAGCACGCCCATATCAACTATTGTGATTGGAATGATAAGCTCCGCATATTCCTGATCGGGTGTTATAAAGCCGCCAAACCCAATATAGCTGCCGGATTCTGATTGGCCAATTCCTAAATTACCAACAGAAGTTCTGGCATTATAGCTAGCTGAGTTAGCATCAATTTCGCTACCGCTAGTAAAGCCAGATTCTGGAACACTATAATTAGAAGAAGAAGGAATTTGTGCACTTGCTATTGAAGAGCCTCCGCCTAAAAGTAAGATTACAACTAAAAACCCAAGTAACTGTTTGCTTTTGTCTTTCATACTCTATTTAAATATACCATAAGCTTGTATGAAACTTTAAAGCGTACTGAAGCTTGAAATAATACTGTATATTTCGCCTGGAGTCGGATAGGCCGTTAAATCGCTAAATATTATAAGTAAAGTCGCTTCCCTACCGTCGCTTAACGTCACTTTATAACTTTCACTACCCTCAGGAGTGCCGACAACCACATTATATTGCTGGGAATCAGGCGCGCAAACGAAACTAACGTTCGCATGAATTATTCGAGCAGGGTTTCTTCTCAGATTTTCAGGCCAACTTTCCGTGCAGTGTCCTGAGACTTTGTCTTGGGGGTTTAATTTTCCGTCTTTGTCCAAAGTAGCTGGCAAGACTCTCGTTATCTTATAGTCCGCGTCTTTGCTTCGCTCAGGCTGGTTAACTATAACTGTTAGTTTTTGGGTAATGATTGCGCCGTTATTATTAACATAAACAAAATTATTGTTATGAGATTCATTTGCTACTGCTACCCAACTTTCTGGAGCTTGAAACTGAAAAAACTCAGTTCTATAAACTGAAACATTTGCCGACTTAACTAAAGAGTTGTTCTCTCTTGAAACAGTAGTATTAGAGTCACTGAAACGTCCGATAAGCCAATCTATGCCAATAACCAAAGTAATTAAAACGACAGCCGTTACAAAAAAGAATGTCACCTTGCGGAAACGGTGGGCCTGAACTTTGTGTTTGTGGAGATTATCGTTGTGCCGGTAAGCCATTTTACCCTGTTTTTGTCTATTTTGATTCTACACTTAGCATTACCAGTATCTCAACTTTTTTATAATTTTGCAAACACCCCTAATGGTTTTCTTTGAAAAGAGAGTTGTCTGATATACAATAATAAGCAAAAGCAATATATTTTATATGGAAGAGAATAAAGAACCTAAAAACGAAGACAGTAATTCACTGGAATCCCTAGAGGGTGAGACTGAAAGTACTCCAGTACATGTTGAAAACCCTGAAAAACTACCCAAGCAAAAAACAAGTATCGTAGAGTTAATAAGAAATTTTGTCAGCCGGCTTAATGTTTACCTGCTATTGTTTGTTCTGCTGATAATTATCGGGCTGATTATATTCTTTGTTGTCTACACATCCAGCCAGAGACAAGAAACCGGAATAACTGAATCTCAAGAATTGACTCAGGAAGCAATAGACGAGCTTATAGGCAGTGATGCAAAGGTAGGCGATCCTAAACAATTGTTGACTATTGAATCTGATTCCGTATTTACTGGAAAAGTCCTGATTAGAGACGGATTAGATGTAGCCGGGCCGATTGAAGTCGGCGGCTCCTTGAGTCT
>CAZTWI010000098.1:2463-2691 GCA_964617685.1 uncultured Candidatus Saccharibacteria bacterium
TGAGTCTGCCCGGTATTACAGTATCCGGTGCAAGCGCATTTGACGAAGTTTCAATTAACACTTTATCTATAGCCGGAGATGCAACCGTACAGGGACAGTTGAGCGTTCAGGAAGGTCTAACTGTAAGCGGTCCGGTAACGTTCTCTGGTACCTTCTCTGCCGCGACATTTGCTATTCAAACCTTGCAAGTTAATCAAAACCTCCAGATAAACAGACATATAGATGCCG
>CAZTWI010000099.1:0-2680 GCA_964617685.1 uncultured Candidatus Saccharibacteria bacterium
CTGAGATAATTAAACCAGATAACGAGGATATAAATAAAACGCCAGGGCAAAGTTAAAAGATGTGGTCCAGGAAAATAACTATGAAGAGATTGAAGAAAACTAAACTAAAATTGAAAAATAACCAAAAATCGTTTTTGATTTGGACCGTAGGCTTTGCACTTGTTGGCAGTTTTTTCGTATTTAGATCGTTTGCGGCAACAGGTGCCTGTTCAACATCAGGGGTTATCGGAACTTCTTCGCATACCATATCTGTCCCAGAAAGCAGTCAATATAAAATTTGGGTAAGAATGCAAGTTCCAGACACTGCCAATACCAACAATGTCAACGGGGTGAAATTTGAGCTGAACAGTAATCAGTGTTTTGTCGTTACTACCACGAACTCAAACGCGGTAAATCAGTGGCAGTGGATTAACTCTAGCGCGTCTGCAGTATCAACGCCAAACGTAACCTCTCAACTAACAAGCGGTAATCAAACTGTCAAAATTCTTGGACTTAAGGCGGGAGTTAAGGTTGATAAAGTTATATTACTAAAACAAGACAATACTTGTGTTCCAAGCAATAATTTTTCAAATGGTTCTCCTGGAGAAAATTGTACTACGCCGGCACCAACGGTAAATCTAAGCGTTAGTCCGAACACTTTGACAGGAAGTGGTTCATCAACTATTAATTGGAGCAGTACTAACGCTACTGCTTGTACAGCCGGCGGAGGTTGGAGCGGGGCTAAGAACACAGGCGGAAGCCAATCAACTGGCACAATCAATTCTACTGCGACCTATACCCTAACTTGTACTGGCGTGGGAGGTTCAGCCAACGCAAGCACTACCGTGACAGTAAATCCATTCCCAACACCAACCCTTAGTTTAAATGCAAATCCAACTACCATAAATGCTGGCAGCTCTAGTGTTCTGACTTGGACAACAACCAATGCTACCGCTTGTACAGCAGGCAACGGCTGGAGCGGTTCAAAGGCGGCAACAGGCGGAAGCCAATCAACTGGCAACCTGACCTCAACAACAACCTACACGCTAGTTTGTAGTGGTCCGGGAGGTACTACACCAACTCGAAGTGTTACAGTCACGACAACTACTCCACCGTCAACAGACACAACAAAACCAACAATTGTTACTACCATACCTGGCGTAACGATTCCAGCTGGTAATGAACCCCAGGTACGTGTCAACACCGTAAAAACTATCTCATGGCAGCCGTTTGCAGCTGATGCATCAGGCATAAGTTCGCTCGTGGTTACGGTTAATGGCCAGCCTGCCGCATTGGTAAACGGAGAAGTTAAAGTTGCCGTTAACTCAAATGGCTACACTCCTAACGGAAATTACGAGCTAAGAGCGGTTGCTAGAGATAATAATGGCAATGAAACAGTATCTACAGTAACTATAAAACTCCGTCATCCAGATATAAATCGTAACGGCAGGGTTGATGTTTTTGATCTTAATTCAGTGCTAAATAACTGGAACAGCAGCAGTCCGGGACACGACCTGAATGACAGCGGTAGAGTTGACATATTTGACCTGAACTACGTACTTAATCGTTGGGGTAATACCAACTAAGTAATAGTCGACAATTAGTGTTGCATATTTTCAGACACCAGACTCAACGAAGTTTTGAAGTGGTGTGTGTTCCTACGATAAAAAAAGCAAGAAGTAAACTATTTAACACAATTCCTGCTGCTAGAAGATAAAAATTAACGAATGTTGTTTCGTAAAGTGTTACGGAATAATAGGGTAGTACTACATATTTAAATACAACAATCACCGCAATTAGTGAAATAATCGTAAAGAGTATTGAGGCCATCCATAGTAACCTGTTTTCGCGCAGTTTCTTAGTATTTATATTTACATAATGCAGTTCTTTCAAATCTTCAACGATAGGACTTAAAAATATAGCAAAAAAAGAATTACAAATTAAATAAATAAATGTTCCAATAATGCCCCAGAGTATGAAAGTAGTCAGATCAGCCTGGAGTTTTGTCGTAGACGTTGCTTCGTTAGATTGCTCTGGGAAAGCAGTGGTTTTTTTCTCGTGTCTTTCTTGTTCCTGCTGAAATGACACGGAGACATTTAACAGCGTCGACAGGCTTGTGGTAGCTACATATTTAGTTTGATCAAATCTTATTAGGGCGGCAGAGATAATAATCAGTGGAATAACTGTTAAAAAAAATATAAATCCAGGAAAATAAATTCGTTTAGAAAATATAGGGTTAAGAATGTTTAGTTTCACTTTCCAATGGTACGAAATATCCGTATCTTATGCAAAGCAACAAAGTAATCGACGCAGACAAGAAAATTCGTATTACTGGTGATCCCAAGGGGAATACTAAGGTATATTGCGCCGTTGCAACAGAGTTGCCGGGCAATAGCGAACTTTCATTGCCCTTGACTTACGTCGATCCGGCAATAGGGGTTTCCATTTTCTTTGAAAACGACCAATAAAAATGCCCCACATAGGATGTGAGGCGCTTTTATTGGTGATCCCAAGGGGAATCGGCCACGTTCCGCGACCCCCGAACTTCATTCTTGGCAACAAGTTACCAGAAGAAGATTCGTTTCCGAACTGCCAGTGGCAGTTCTCACCCCTATTGCCGCCGGCAATAGGACCTCGATTCCCTGAAATCAATATAAAAACCCCAGCACTTGCTGAGGTTGTTATATTGGTGATCCCAAGG
>CAZTWI010000100.1:0-345 GCA_964617685.1 uncultured Candidatus Saccharibacteria bacterium
CATAAGTAAAAAGCACCCTTGATTCGAGTGCTTTTTACTTATGCTTGTAAAAAACCAAATTTGTCAGTATTGTAAGTCTGATTAACTGAATTACATGAAAGGAGACTGCATTGCTTATAACCTTAGACGATAAACAAGAAAGAATACTGTATGTTTTGACATTTGTGGCGCTTGGACTTGGCTTTCTATTTCTCCGCCCCTACCTAATGTTAATTATTTTCTCTGGAATTATGGCGGTATTGTTCAGCCCTATAAATTCTTACTTTATCCGCAAGGGTCGAAGCAAAGGTACTGCTGGGTTCTACACATTCACGGCCTCACTGCTCGTCGTTTTAATACCGCTGG
>CAZTWI010000100.1:355-2674 GCA_964617685.1 uncultured Candidatus Saccharibacteria bacterium
TCATTACCGGACTACAAATAAGCAGCTTAATCACAACTATTCAAGAGCAGGATTTTTCGGTGGATTTTACGGGTTTAATCAACCAGTTAGTGGAAACCACTAACAAAGTATTGGCGGCAATCGGTGTCGATGAACAAATTACTACAGATAGCGTAATTAACAGCATCACAAGCGCTTTAAGTTCAGTCAGCTCATCACTGCTTGATAGTATTATAAATGCGTTTTCCGGTTTCTTTAGTCTTATTACAGCCGCAATTATTTATATCTACGTTTTCCTCTCCATGCTTATGAACCAGGAAAAGATAAAAGATCTGCTTAAAAAACTAAATCCTCTTGGCGATGAAGTGTCTCAGCTATATATGGATAGAGCCGACGCAATGACGAAGGCCACTGTACGCGGCCAGTTTATCATCGCATTTATGCAGGGTTCTGAAAGTGCCGTCATACTCGCCATGACAGGTTTGTCTGATTTATTTTTCTTCTTCTTGCTGCTACTAACCGTTATGTCTGTCATTCCGCTTGGCGCAGGAATAATTACGATACCTATCGGAATACTTATGATACTCACAGGAAATATATGGCAAGGAGCAGTCGTCATATTAAACCATCTGCTAATTGTTACTAATATTGATAATGTCATGCGGCCAAGACTTGTACCTAAATCAGCTCGACTGGATCCTGCTTTAATGATTCTGGCAGTATTCTCTGGTATTGCCATGTTTGGATTCCTGGGCATCGTGATTGGACCAATTATTATGATCCTCATACTTACAACTCTTCAGATATACCTAGAGGTTTTCTACAAAAAAGAATCAATAGACAGAAGCAAAACCGTCAAATCTAAACGATTCGGCAGAATCAGTAACATCACGAAAAAAGCGACTGAAAAAATCGCTAGTATTGTCGACTGATTACTCAGCTACTTCTAATTTTTTGTATTCTGATTGACCCCAGCCAAGATACATATAGCCAAAGAAAGAAAACAGCCATAGTCCGATAATTCCAAACAAAGCACTTTTGCCGAATGATTTAGCGACAGTTATGGAAATTAATAACATACCGATAATGCTAGTGACCGGAATAATTGCCAGAATAAATACCCACGTTGGTTGTGATCCAATTTTAGACAAGATATAGGTGTTATATATCGGTATAATACATTTCCAACCCTCATAACCCGCTTTGGTGAAGACCTGCCATAACGATAACACCCACACCAATACTAGTACTAACCCTGCTGAAATGATAAAACTTGCCGAACCGTAATCCATCTGTAACCCCTTGTCTCTTTTTTTAATTTAAAATGCGCCAATACACTATATTATACTGGCGCATTTATATAAACGCTACTAAGGTTTTGAATAGTTTATTTCTCGTCTTCGAGTCTAACTACTAGTCCGCCTGATGTCTCTGCAACTACGTTGAAGACAAACCCCCAAAGATATCCGACTACCCAGCCGATTGCGAAATATATTAAAGGAAGAACGATAATACTAACGATACCGGTCGCAAGACCAAAAGCCATTCCTCTGATAACGCTCTGTGTAGCGTCTGCTACATCAATTGTTGTGTTCAAGCTGTGCAGGATTGCAACACCCAAACCTATAATTCCCCAAAAAGTTCCAATGAAAGTTGCTAGGGTTGATGAATTGATTCCTACAACACGTGTGTTATTTTTCTTTGCCATTTTATTTAACTCCTTCTGATTTTAAGCTTTTACTTGATATTCAAACTGATTATCCATGAACTCTTTGCGCAAGGCTGCGTTCTGTACATTGATAGCTACAATGGATCCGCCTAGCCATACGAAGAACCATAGGAACGACTGATCAACAGTATCCAATACTGCAGGAATTATTCCGGTTGAACTTAGACTTTCCAGACTAATAGTTCCTACCAATAGAAGAATTCCAGCCATTACAAACGCAACACCGAGCATAGCTGTTGCTACAATAATGAAATTTACTGATAGATTCGATGATGCTGCCACAATGAATCCTAGTATTCCTCCTGCTACTGAGAGCAGGAACAACACAAACCCTGCATCGCCGAGGCCAATCGCAACCCCAAGATATGAGAAAGCGGCTGCTCCAAGCATGACGGCTAGTATCATAACTGCCAGTTCATAGAACAAGAACGACAATAGCGCCATTATCACTCCTGCCACCACAGCCATAACGACTGCAATCGTAGTACTGATAACTCCTGTGCCGAACACTGCTTGCACACCACCGAAACCCACCATTACTCCAGCTACCAAGCCAATTATTGGCAGTAGTATCCTGAAGACCTTAACTCCTATTAACGCACTAATCCCTC
>CAZTWI010000101.1:0-2654 GCA_964617685.1 uncultured Candidatus Saccharibacteria bacterium
TGGAGCAACTAGCCCGACTTGTGTCAGTAGCTTCAATTTCTTCGACAAAGTAGCAGGATTTATATGAAGATTATCTTTTAATTCAGTAAATGTTTTGTCGCCGTAACGTTCAAGCTCAAATAGGATTTTGAGCGACGCGCTGTCTCCTAGAATAAAGAAGGCGCTGTATAGTTTAATCAAAGCTCTCCTATCCATAGTACAGATTATATACTAGTTATGTTTTTGTACTAGTATATAATCTGTACTTCTATAATTTACCCCTTGTTTTTGCTACTGTAGTAGTTACAGGAGGGTTACTAGCAATGAGGCAAAAGACATACGGCTTGATCGTTTGCGGGTTGGTTATTTTTGCTATTGCTACACCTACGCTAGTATGGGGTGATTATATAAGCTGGGATATTGGCTCGGTTTCAATTTACCAATGGTTTCCGTTGTTTGGCTTATGGGCGTGGATGCTAATGTGGACCCACTACGTAAGCGGAGCGCTCCGAATAGTTTATAGCAAGCTCAAAAAGATTCAGCTATATTCTAAGATGACAGGCTTTGCCGTATTAGCCTGCCTGCTGCTGCATCCCGGACTTCTGTCCTATGCTCAGTTCAGAAATGGACAGGGCTTGCCGCCGAACAGCTACTTGACTTACGTTGGCAGCAGCCTGGCATTATCAGTTATGCTAGGGTCGGTTGCACTGTTGATTTTTCTCAGTTTTGAGATTTTTGACAGAATAAAAACCAAACCGCAAATAGTTAAATGGTGGCCAGCCATAAGTTTTTCGCAAACTATAGCAATGATGCTGGTATTTATCCACGCTCTAAACCTTGGCATGATTATTAACAGCGGCTGGTTTTTATATGTTTGGTGGTTATGCGGCATCATATTACTACCGTGCTTTTGTCTAATTCACGCGGAAGACTTAAATAGAAATGATGAAAACCTAAATAACGACACTACCTACTAACTGTTCATAACGGTGCTATACTACCCATCATGAATCCCATTACAATCAGCACATATACACACAAATCCTACTACGAACTAATTAGTAGTAATCAGTTTAGGCTTGTAACGGGATGAAGCCGACTCTCCATCTACTAATGGGTCTGCCCGGATCAGGCAAAACAACCCTAGGAAAAAAACTGGAATCAATTACCGGTGCAGTCTATCTATCTTCTGACGAATACCGGATAATGCTTTTCAAAAAACCATGTTTTTCCCAAGAAGAACATGACATGCTCTATGCTACACTTGACCACAACGTCGAACATTTGCTAAAAGCAGGCTACAGTGTAGTTTACGATGCAAATTTAAACCGCCGGCGCCATAGACAAGAAAAATACGACCTAGCCAAAAAATACGGTACAGATGTAAAGTTGTGGTTGGTTGAAGTACCTGAGCAAACCGCAAAAACAAGAAGAGTATCAGAACAGGATCCAAGACTGCTTCCCGAAGGCGAATCGTCCGAGAAAATGTTTGATAGGATTGCCGAAGTTATAGAAAAACCCGACAAAACCGAGAAGCCAATAATAGTCGACGGCACCAAAATATCTGAAGAGTACGTAGTAACTCTGCTTTAATTCTTGCCCAAGCTGTTGATATCAGTTGCTTCCAATAAAAGCGAATACATACGTGCTAGGAGAATTGTCTGTCTTATTCGACAATGCATCATAGTATAAATCAGCTGTGGCGCCTCTTGTCAGTTTAGGATTCAGTAAACAATCTCTGTGGGACGCGCTTCTGCTCCACGCAGCAATTGCTTCTTCTATATCCTGGCTGTTTTGCAGCTGTAGATTTTCGCACGAGACGGTTGAACCGTCGACGAATTTGTTAATAAAATCAGCATATGTCAGATGTTCGGGCGACCTGTGAGCATAATAACGGTTACTAACCATGTCGGAAACACGAAAAACAGCTAAACTTTTAATGGCGGGGCTCATCTGTAAAGCTCTCAAACCATTCTGTACGCGATAATCATTAATAGCTTCTAGCAAAGTATCAGTGATATCAGTTGACGGCCGAGCATCAGAAACCGCTAGAACTTGAGGCGCGTGACTTAACTCCAATTCAGTTTGAGTAGAATTGTTGATAATCAACATTCCAGAAATCATAATAATGGCAATAATAATCACGAATAATCTCATCGACTTTATATTATAACACAAATTAGTCTATTATGTCAATAATACCCGCTATCTAGTCAAGCCAGTCTGAGTTTTTGTGTCGTTTTGCTATATAAAAATCAATCGGGAAAAAGACTACTGCCAAAATCAGTATATACACTGCAAACAGCGAAGCAAAAAGTCTTCCAGGCAAAGTCTGCAAAAAACTTAATTTATGCAGTTTAGGACTATTGAGATTACCATTCTTCGTATGAAATATTCTTGTACTTTCATACAACTGGGCATAGTGAAAAAGCTTGGGCAGGAAGCGGTAAGTCTGGCCATTAGTTGTCATAAGCAGATCGTTATCTTGAACAATTTTTCCACCCAGAGCAGCAATCCAAAGAGATAGATCTTGATCTTCGTGAACAATTGAATCATCCGAACAAACAAAATCCTTAACTCTTGGCCAATAGTCTGCGCGGAAAGCCATGTTTGCTCCCCACATAGTAATCGTCCTGAAACCAGCATGCGCAAACCAGTAATAGCTTCGTGTTGCA
>CAZTWI010000102.1:0-2570 GCA_964617685.1 uncultured Candidatus Saccharibacteria bacterium
CTCTTGGACTATCTATCGAATCCCTCAATCTGAAGCACAATTGATGAAAAAACAGATAACAAACATATTAACAGTTGCATCAATCATTTCCTCACTCCTGATTTCTCTTCCTCAGAAATCATCTCAGCATCCTTCACAAAGCAATCCTGAATTGAGCAATGCTATTTTGAATTCAAAGAAAAAGTATGAAAAATACAGAACTGGTGAAGATTTACAACGAAAAAGCACCTTCAACAAAGAGAACACGACAATTAAAGGCCAAAATGGAATCTATACAGTTCTTATCGATATCACACCAGAAATTGTGCTTTCCATAAAAAATCAAACAGGAAAAGTGATTCCATTCGAAGGAGGACAGATTCGTGTGCAATTTGAAAGTAAAAGAAATTTCGGAATTTTACGACTAGGAAAAGATTCTTTGGGACAATTTGTTGCAATCAAGGAAATAGCTGGTGAAGGGAATGTACGAAATTCACGAGAAGAAGCTCGTATTCAAGCAATGGGAAATGATATTCCTCAAGTGATGTCAGTATTGGATACAGTGGAATCAAAGGATGAAGAAACCAATACTCCATTATTGTATGTAGTGATGCCATTGGCTGCATTGGGAAATGGAAGAGATCTTGTTCGATATCTTCATGGAGGAAAAATAGATTCTCAATTTCGAATGGCAATAGCAGGACATGTATCACAATCCTTAGCAATGGGACTTGAAAATCTTCATTCTCGAGGAGTTTATCATCTTGATATCAAACCTTCCAATTTCGTAGTTGATATCAAAGGACAAGTTCAGATTGTAGACTTTGGATGTTCCAAGATTTCAGAAAATGGACAATTTGATCGAAACTCAATTGGAGATCCTCGTTATTTTGCACCTGAAAGAATGAAAGCCGAACTGAATCGAGATCTTATTTACAATGGTGCTGGAGTTGATGGATGGGCTTTGGGAATGACAATGCTCAAATTGATATCAGGAAAGTTCCAATCCAAAGATTACTATGAACATCCTGAAAACCATCCATATTTGAATGAAGTATTTACTTCAAAGGATGCCACATTGTATCAGGAAGTAGTTCGTGGACTTCTGATTTCAAATCCATTGCATCGATTCACTTTATCCCAAGTTTCTGAGAAATTGAATCATTTATCTCCCATTTCATCTTCCATTCTCAACTATTTGAAAGAATTTGTTCAAGATTCACAAGAGCATGGATCATCCAAACAGATCAAACCTATTTCTTCAATTTCTATTGTATCCCAAAGTATTCAACAATTACCCTCTCCTCATTTTAATGGAATAGTTCACAGAGAAGAATCAGAATCCGAATTGAAAGCAAGATTATTATCCTTCAATGGATATTCCACAGTGAATTTTACTGGGAGGAGTAGGAAAAACAACCTTAGCAACTATCATAGTACATGATCCACAAATTCAATCACATTATCCTCTAATTTGGTGGATTCGAAATGCAGATATTCCCAATTCCATTTCCATACAATTATCAAATGTAGCCAAAGAACTTGGATTGGTTTCAGGACAAGTACCAATGGAAGAAGCAGTTTCTGAAACTTGCAAGTATTTAGAGAACCAAAAGAAACCATGGTTACTTGTATTTGATAATGCATTGAATCGAGAGAGTATTGACAAAGAATTGATTCCAAAAAGAGGAGGACATATTTTGATAACTTCAAGAGTTCCTAGGTGGATAGAAGGAATGAATTTACAAGTGATGAATTCAAATGAATCTCTTGAAGTATTTATCAAAGCATTTCCTGATCGAAATCTCATTGATGAAAAAGAGAAAGTGAATGAACTCTCTCATGAACTTGGATATCTTCCTCTAGCCATGACTCAAGCATCAGCTTTCATTCGTCAACAACAATTATCCATATCAGAATATCTCATTCA
Organism: uncultured Candidatus Saccharibacteria bacterium; assembly: GCA_964617685.1. Classification (GTDB taxonomy): domain Bacteria; phylum Patescibacteriota; class Saccharimonadia; order Saccharimonadales; family SZUA-47; genus JAYSZA01. The sequence goes on from CAZTWI010000102.1 coordinate 1,910, forward strand.
ATTTCAAACCCAAAAGAAGGATATTCTACAATCAAATACTCCATTGTTTGGAAAAGATCTTCCTCATTCCATTGTCACATTGTATGAAATGCAATTGAATGTATTGAAAACAGAACATCCTCTTGCATTGCAATTACTCAAAGCATCCAGTTTCATGGCATCAGAAGATATTCTCATCCATCTATTGGAGAATTGTTTGAATGACAATTCGATTGATTCAGAAATAGAATCTTTGATGCAATATGCATTGTGGAATTCACATATTTCTGGAGAGAGTGTATCCATGCATCGATTGATTCAGGAAGTTGTTCAATTCAATCTTGATGAATCTGAATCTCAAGAATGGATTGTGAAATTGAGTAGAGTATTGCATCAATTCTTTGTGGATTCCCAAAAATTGACACCATTGGCTGAAGAATCTCAAAAACTTCGCATCAAATCCCATCAAGAATCATTGTTGAATCATATCAAAAGAACTTCATTGATTGAAACATTGGATTGGGCAGATCTATTGTCAGACATTGGAAATACAAATTTGTATCGAACTGCCAACTATCGTGAAGCACTCTCCCTTTACAATCAATCATTGCCTATCCTTGAGCGTGAGTATGGATCAGATCATGTGGAAGTGGCAGCCACTCTCGATAATCTGGGAAATGCA
>CAZTWI010000103.1:0-2569 GCA_964617685.1 uncultured Candidatus Saccharibacteria bacterium
TCCCGTACCTCCCACACCCGCAACTGCACCCGTAGAGCCAACTGCTACAGCTAGCGTTAACCCTGCATTGTCAGCTGTTGCCGCAACAGATGATACGCCTGCGAATCCTGCGAGTACAGCTCAGACAACAAGCAGCGACGAAGACACTGCAATAGCAGCTCAGATTGAAAGCTTTATAGATTCAAAGAAAACAAATTCGGAAGCAGCGACTCCTGCACCGGTAGAAACCGCCTCAGAAAATCCGGAAACTGCCACAACTTCTACAAAGCCAGAAAATCCGGAAGAGAACAAAGACGACGCAAGCGAGCCGTCACCTTCCAGCAAAAAAATTATCCAGCCTATTTCTGATCCAACCGCTTCAAAAGAAGTTGATCTAAACAGCCTGCTCGAAAAAGAGAAAGAAAAAGAACAAATGGCAGAAATAGCCAGAGGCCTAGCGGCAGAGAAATCAGATGTTGCCGATGAGCTTTCGGCAGAAGCAGCTTTGCGAAGCGCTGCTAGAAACCCGCAGGGAAAAACAACTGAAGAAAATTCTGCTTCCGAAGTAAGAATAACGGAAGATGGTGATCTTAAAGTAGAATCCCCGCCAACAGAAGCACCTATAGCAGAAGACGCTAAGCCTCCTGTCGACACAGGTGATGTGCCGTCAGTGGCTCAATCTGAGCCTGCAGCAGCAACAGCACCATCAAACGGGACAAATATTGATGGAGTCGTACCTTCCCCTACAGACCCGGCGGAGACTAAGCCAGCAAACTCAGGTGTAGACCCTGATTCAATAGCTCTGTAGACAGTAATATTATGCCTTCTGGCTGTAAACCGTTATCTGTTTACTGTAAACTACCCTTATGCGATTGAATAAGTTTTTGGCAGATAGTACCGAGTTTTCACGCCGCAAGGCTGACATTGCTATTGAAAACGGCCGTATTGCAATAAATGGACAGAAAGCTATTCTGGGAACTACAGTAGAGCCCGGCGATAAAGTATCTATCGACGGTATGGAAATAAAACAGAAAGAAATCAAAATCATTACTGTCCTGCTGAATAAGCCAGCCGGCTATGTTTGTAGTAGGGACGGACAGGGAAGCAAAACAGTATACGATCTACTGCCGAAATCTTACGAGCATTTAAATATCGCAGGACGCCTAGACAAAGATAGCTCCGGACTGGTCGTGCTAACCAATGACGGCAAGCTATTGCACGAGCTAACTCATCCATCGAGTGATAAAGAAAAGATTTATAAAGTCACTATAGACAAAACACTCTGGCCGGAAGACCGAAACAAACTTCTGACAGGAGTGGATATTGAAGACGATAGACCAAGTAAACTCAAAAGAATCAAGAAATTATCAGATAAAACATACGAGGTGGTATTGACCGAAGGCAGAAACCGCCAAATCCGCCGAACATTTGAAACCCTAGGCTACAAAGTTATTCAGTTGAATCGCGAACAACTTGGTCGCTTCCGTTTAGGCAAAATCAAAGAAAAGGAAAAAGTCATCCTTTAAAAAGCGATTACGCTTTTGTTTAGGCAAGCGTCTAAGGTTTATAATCTCTACTTATGTTCGAACAAAAATCCTACCTTAAACCCCAGGAAATTATTTTGCCCGCTTCAAGCACCGAGCGGCTTGAGAGTGTTATCGAAATCTGCCATGACGAACTGCCTCTAGCTGTAGAACACCGGCTAATAACGGAAATAGTCAAGGAATCAAACTGCCTCATCCAAAAAGAGGATGTAATATCTAAACCGGATATACAGATCGGCAGCTTCGTGTTGTCTTCTTATTTTAATTGCACGGACACTGCGAGAGTACAGCTTAGCTTATGCAATTCTATTAACTTGGAGGCTCTTGCATTATTCAGCGGAGGACATGCATCAGTAGTTGTGCCGTCTAAGATAGATAAGGGCTACTGGCATCTTGGCGGCGATATAACTCCGACAATAAAATCAAGCGAGCGGCTGGACTCGACTTCAAACGAAGATAAAATCAAGAAGATCAAAGAAGCATTAAATGAAGTCGATGAAAATACAGGTGCGTATGTTTATAGGGACTGGGAGAGTAAACAATGGAGTATAAATACGATTCCAAATAATGACATCAGAGGATCAAGCCCGATAGTGAAGAAAAGAGCAGGAAACGTACCATATATGTTTTCAGCTGCTGTAATAGTAAGGCCTCCGCTAGCGCATTCTATGCTTCATGCAATTGATGTTCTAGATGAGTTGAGAAAGGGTTCAAGAAATGAAATTATTAATGAAGAATATAATTACGCAAAGTCGCTACTTAAGCATCTAGTCCCGCGATTATAATATTTATACAATTATTTTTTTAAATTTACAAATATACCTACCTCTGTTATAATGCTTATTAATATATGAGTACAGACAGCTTAGATTTTTCCAGAGTATTGCATGGTGCATTTTCTTCTACAAAACAGCCGCGAAATCGTATAACTGATACGATGAGTGGATTTTTTGTAGAAAAAATGCGCCAGGTGATGCTCAAAAAACCTTGGCAATCCAACTTGTTTGGTTGCAGGGAGGTTTTTGGTGGGTAAATCTAAGGTGCCG
>CAZTWI010000104.1:0-2558 GCA_964617685.1 uncultured Candidatus Saccharibacteria bacterium
CGTATTACCACCCGTACCACCCAAGAAGTTAGCAACATTTATCTGAGCTGTACCTGTTGCACTGGTAGTATCCACCGGGATCAAAACAGTTACAGCCTGAAGTGTTGCAGAAGGCGTTGCGGTACCTATTCCCACTCTTCTATTCAGCGCATTTACATAGAGCGTATCAGTATCCACTGCCAAATTACCTTGTTTATCAAGAGTGAATACATCAACTCCGTCACCCTGCAGCTGCAACAAACTACCGGCGCTGGCTGCTATCCGTCTAAATCAGGCCGGCGCCGAATTGACTGCTTGTATCGTGCTGGGGGATTTTTGGATTAAGTCGTCGCCAGTGTAAGCATTACCAGCGGCGTCAGTAATTGCTCCCGCCCTGAACGCATAAGGAACTGCTGTCAGCTTAAAGCGAGGCGTCATTTCTGCATCTGCCGGCGTACATCCGGAAAAAGTACATGAATCTGTTCCGCGCACAGTCATACCAAGCCAATGTTCTTGATCCCAGTTAATGTTTCCTGGAAAAACTGATGTATCTCCTAGATAAACGCTAAAATACCCATTTTTGACTATGACACCCTGAGAATTCGAATTCAAACGTGTTTCTGTCCACTCGCTGGTTCCGGCGCTTGGTACTGTGTAGAGACTGAACTGCATATTGTACGACCCATCAGGTACAAGCCCGCCGATGTTTGTAAGTAGTCTCCCTTGGAAATTCAAAGTATTAGAAGTGGCAGCAGAAGCTTTCCCTGTGAGCAGCGAGTGAGAGATTGTGAACGGCAAAACAAAGAGGAATAAAGAGAGAGACAAAATAAAAATTGGCAAAAAGAAACTAGTAATAGCTTCTTTTTGCCAAATAGCATGCCTTTGCTTGTACGTACAGCTCGTGCGCAAGATTAACGCCTTTTGATTTTATTTTATTTTTGTTTTGATCTGGGGTTTCTCGTAAGTTTTATACGATGGACCGCTTTTTATTTTGTCAGTCAGATCTGTTTAACAGTTTACGCAATCTAAAGTTCGCGGTCAAGGAAAATCACCCTCTTTTTGACAGTTTTCCACACTTACACTTATCCGGTGTTTTTCGATTCTTTCATGTCGAGGACTGACCCTGACATGATTTTCTGCATCATATTTCAATTTACGTGCTCAGGGTTGTTTTATCTTTGCATACTAGCTTTATATTACTAGTATATTAATATTCTTTTCTGTTTTGACAATGTTAGCTTTTTTATAAGATTTTATACCACTAGCTGGATAATACAATTGCTCTGAGTGTGATATTACAACGGTTTTTAATAACTTTTCTGCACCAAGAAATCATGTACTCCAAGCGTTCCCTTGCCCGCCCCACAAGCCAAGGACCAAAAGTCATGTATATAGCTATGTCGTAAAATACGGCTTAGCTGCGCTTTGTTCTGGAGTAGTTTAGTGTTTTTAAGCTATAGAATTATTCTAAGGTAAACGTTATAATAAAGCAGATTCCTAAGAAGGACTAAACAGCAATGTCGAGACACACCCAAGATGACCAAGATTTCGACGACTTCATGTCAGATTTTTATTCAAAACGAACACTACCAAAAAGCCAGCCGGCTCAAAAACTATGGTTTAAATCCAGAAAAAAAGACATTAAAGAACCAGACTCGTCCTCACCTCTAAACAGTTTTGGTACTATTGGCAACCTATACTATACAAAAAAGACAGATAACGGTGAATTAGAAAAATCGAACAAGCACCCCCAGAAAAGTAAATCAGTTTTAGCTGCTATCCAGCTACACACAGCGCGATTTATTCAATTGCTAAAACACCCTTTTAGCAAAAAGTATTTGAAGAAATCAGCTTTAATACTGGGCGGTTTAGCAATTTTATTGGTAGGTTCAGCAGGTTTTCGCCTCATAAATAACAATGCCGAAGATAAATCGAACGAAATCACGCAAAAAAGTACTGAACCTGAGCCATCGAGCGTTTATGCGCCTACATATCTCCCTGATGGTTACAGCATTGTATCAGACACTCAGGTACTGGATAACGGCGCTTTATTCTATGAAATCTATACAGACAGCGGAGATGTAGTGAGTGTAACTCAACAAGCAAAACCAGCTGATATTGAGTCGTTGGATATGTTCAGCCAAATCCCGAATATCGAAACAAGAGTTGGTAAGGGCTACATTGTTGAAGCCGTAGATAGGATTACCGGCTATATACTCGCCGACAAAACTATGATTTTATTCAACTCTACTGCAGAGGTGAGCGCGAGTGAGATGAGAAAAATCATGGAAGCCTACAAGCCCTGATGTACGTTATTGGTGTGATACAAAAGCAACCTTGCAAATCCTCTATTGACTATCGGTAAAAGTTTCTGCCACCATATGAAGCGCACCGGCCGCGCCATAGTTCTTGACGTCTGGTTGTTGCAGCATAGCCAGCACCGAGGCGGGAGTTTCTACTCCAAAGAACTTCCGTGCCTGGTAATAACCCTTAAAACGCATATTACCACCGTCACCACTATAGGTATTGGGGTGCGGTATGGTACCGGTCTGGGCATATGCCGGACGTGTCCTGGCATA
>CAZTWI010000105.1:0-2517 GCA_964617685.1 uncultured Candidatus Saccharibacteria bacterium
TGGACCGATCTGTGGCTCAACGAAGGTTTTGCCAGCTGGATGGAATATCTAGCAGTAAACGAACTATTTCCACAGTGGGATTTGTGGACGCAGTTTGCAGTTGACGAACAGCAGCTGGCGATGAAAATGGACAGCTTGGAGCACACCCACCCGATTGAGGTCGAAGTGAAACATCCGGACGAAATCCGCACGATTTTTGATGCTATTAGCTATCAGAAAGGCGCGAGTGTCATTCACATGCTGCATGATTTCCTGGGGTCAGATAACTTCCGCGACGGGCTGCGTCATTATTTGAAGAAGCATGCCTACGAGAATACTGATACGGTTGATTTATGGCAGGCTTTGGAAGACGCCAGCGGAAAGCCGGTAAGAGAATTCATGAGCGCGTGGACTTCTAATTCTGGATTCCCGCTGGTCAAAGTAGAACTTGGTTCTGATCATTTGAAGGTTTCCCAGAGCCGATTTGTTTCAAATCCTGTTTCGCCTGCCCGCACAGACAGCGCATTGTGGCCAATTCCTTTGATGAGCGAGGGGCTGGACAGGCCGATAGCCAGCAAGCAAGTTTCTAATGTACCTTTTAAAGGCAATATGCCAACCAAAATAAACCAGGGACAAACCGGTTTTTACCGCGTGGATTATACGCATGAAATCCAACAACTGCAATTATCCGACCTAGATAAAGGCAAATACTCCGCAATCGATAGGATGGGGTTACTCTCTGATGGGTTTGAAGTGACTAAAGCCGGATATCAATCAGTGTCGGAGTATCTGGATCTACTGGCCCATTATTCACAAGAAGACAGTCTGGCAGTCTGGGACATAATATCAAGCAGTATAGGCTCAATCAGAAGTGTTCTGTCTGCTTCCGATAACGACGATACTCTCCGCGAAGAGATGAAGCCATTTGTCAGAAAATTAGTCAGACTGCAATTAGATAGATTGGGCTGGGAAGAGGAAAAAAGCGAAGCACATATAGACACGTTGCTACGTCCGCTTATCATCGGACTTGCTGTGGGTGCTGACGATGAACAAAGCTGTACTAAAGCAAAAGATTTGTATGAACAAAGAATTAATGGTGATAATCATATAAATCCTAACCTCCGGGCAATAATCTATTCCAATGCCGCACGCAAGGGTGGACAGAAAGAATTCGACGAGCTTCTTACTCTTTACAAGTCCACAAATTCCAGTGACGAGAAGCTATCAATAACCGTCGCTATGACGAGTTTTGAACACCCTGGCCTGCACAAACAAGTGCTCCAATTAATAAACTCCGACACCATTCGCATGCAGGGTATTAGCTATTGGATTGCCTACAGTTTCATGAATCGGCACGGAAGAATCGCTACTTGGGAATGGCTGAAAGAAAATTGGGAATGGCTGAGGGAAAACCTGGGAACAGATTTAAGCTTTGCCCGGATGCCGATATACGTCGCTCGGAGTTTTGCCGATGATGCGTTTACTGAAGATTTTATAAATTTCTTCGAACCCAGAATGGAACCAATGTTAGAGCGATCCTTTAATCAAGGCGTTGAAATAGCCCAAATGGCCGCTGCCTGGCGGAAACGCGACTTTGAAACCGCACTAAAGTGGTTTTCAAACAATCGGAGCTAGTCAAAAATCTCTACAATGTCGATTTTGAACTGAGAGTCTACAGATGCTGCCTGCAGAACGCAGTCGCCTTCCCATTTGTTGCTATTCAGCCAGAGTTCGGCAGAAAATTTCATCTGTTTTAATTTGGCGGGTGTAATATAGCTGAAGCCGCTGCCCCACGTATCTGATCCTCTATATTTAACTTCTGTGAAATACACAGAAGTTTTTGTTTTGCTTACGATATCAATTTCGCACCAGCGGGTACGCCAGTTCATTTGTACTATTTTATGCCCCTGGCTCTTCAACTCATCGGCCACAAGCTGTTCCGCGTGTTTTCCTATATCGGTACTGCTCATTACAGCAAAGCCATTATCGGTTTGAACGATTTTCTATGGTGTTTGCTAATACCGTACTTCTTTAAAGCTTCAATATGCGTGGTTGTTCCGTAGCCTACGTGTGTATTAAAACCATATTCTGGCATTTCATAATGCAAGGAAGTCATTTTTCTGTCTCTGACAACTTTCGCGTATACAGAGGCAGACGACACAATAGGCTCAGTAATATCAGCTTTGATTCTGGCAAAACTTTTTGGATAGACATCTTTTAGAAAATTAATCGAACCGTCTATGCAGATTTCTTCCGCCTCTACATTACTGAGTGTTGCCACGGCGCGCATCGCCCCAAGCTTTAGAGCCGGCCCAAGTCCCAAGGAATCGATTTCCTCAACCTCTACCCAGCCTTCGTCAAAATCACAGACTATTAAGAGCTGCTGGTAAAACTGCTCTTTTTGAATCTTTGATAATAATTTTGAATCCGTTATTCCAAAAGGTAGGGTATGGTGTGGTTTCACCCGTGCCGCCACAACTAGCAGGGGTCCTGCCCAAGCACCACGACCAACTTCATCTACCCCAATCAAGACTTAGC
>CAZTWI010000106.1:0-2500 GCA_964617685.1 uncultured Candidatus Saccharibacteria bacterium
GCCTTATGTCCCTTGCTCTGAGACAAAGCCCTGCCATTATGGCCTTCAATACAGTCAACCTCATTAATAATAGAATTAAGGCTTTCTATATTTAATCCTTTTCTGACTTTTTCAAATGGATGCGGGATGCAGACCAGCCCGCCTTGTTTGTGTATCTGAGTAGCAGCATCCTTGACGCTTAAACCCGGCTCAATTGCCTTATCTAGATACAATCCAATAATATCTCCTTCTGTGGTAGTAATTTCTTGGCCGACTATTATTTTTTCCTTGCCCAGTACTTTCTGGATTTCAAAAGCTCGGTCAATACGGTCGTGATCTGTGACTGCAATTATATCTAGGGTTTCGTTCTCTAATATTTTTTTGTATTGATCTGTAGTAATTCCTCCGTCTTTTGAGGCGTTCGAGTGCGTATGCAGGTCAATTTTTATCATTTATTTTGGCGGGTTCTCTATAGTGAATAAATATTTTGATACTGCTAAAAATCTAAGAGCGATTGTCAGCATATTTGCAGCTAATAACAGAGGTAGAATAAATTCCAAAATACCAAATAACAACCCGACGACCACTAAAAAAGTCCGTATTTCATATGATGCAATTCCAACTCCGAACAGTCGATTGAGCTTCTGAGTATCTGAGTGGTTCGAACCAACCGCCATCTCGCCCTTTGCCTTCACGTAACTCACTAAAAGCGAGGTTCCGCAAACTGCTACGATCAACCACGATATATTGCCGGAAATGTTTTCATACGCATAGAAGGCAAGGGCACTGTAGACAATAACTTCTTTGATTCGGTCGCTGACCGCATCAAAGTACATGCCGCGCAGCGTAGCGCTATTTTGTAAACGTGCCAGTGCACCGTCCAAAGCGTCCATTAGCGAAAAGAATGCCAAAAGAACTGCTCCCAAGACGGGTTTGCCCGCAATCAAGGCCCAGGCCACTGGCAAGTGACCCAGCAGTGAAAGGATGGTGATGTGCGATGGTTTAATTCTACTGTTTGACCGGGAGTCTATGAAACCGGCAATACGGGTCATTAAATTTCGAATGGGTTTTATGATTACCTGCACGTTACTAGTATACAATGGGCTGTAACAGATATAGTGATAAAAACAAAAGTCCTATATAATTCTCAAGTAAGTACTTATCTCATGAAGCAAGAAATTATTGAACTAATTAATAGTGCGTGTTTAAAACTTTACAATGTTGAAGTTGTATGCGAATTAGAACTCCCAGAAGAAGAATTTGGTGATCTAGCGTCCAATGTAGCAATGCGTCTGTCTAAGTCTCTATCAAGAAATCCCAGGGATTTAGCTCAAGAGATAGTACAGGAATTGCAAAAATCATCTCTGTTTACGCAGGTTGGAGTAGCTGGTCCCGGATTTATAAATATGACACTAAAAGACAGTTTGCTTTTGGGGCTTATATCAGAGCCTAAAAGGAAACCTCTGATTGGTCTGAAAATATTAGCGGAATATTCTGATCCGAACCCTTTTAAACCTTTGCACGCTGGACATCTCTACACTACCTTGGTAGGAGATTCTATTGCGCGTCTGATAGAAAATGCAGGCGCACAAACCATTAGACTGAATTACGGCGGCGACGTAGGCCTTCATGTTGCCAAAACTATGTGGGCGATACTTATCGAAGTCGGCGGAGAGAATTCGCAATCAGTTACTGAGATCCCGCCGGAAAAACTAGCGGATTGGATGGGTGAAAAATATGTCGAAGGTAATAACGCCTACAATTCAGATGAAGAAGCCCGCGCGGAGATAGTAGAAGTTAATAAAAAAGTCTATGACTTGCATGCATCGGATGACCGTGAATCACCTTTCGCACAAATTTACTGGCTGCTTAGAGATGCTAGCTATAATTTCTTTAAACAGCTGTATCAGGAATTAACAGTTAAGCCATTCGATAGATTTATTCCAGAAAGCGAGGTCACAGAATTAGGCCTTGAGACGGTAAAACAGCAATTGAAAAAAGGAGTTTTTGAGGAATCCGAAGGCGCAGTAATCTTTGACGGGGAAAAATACGGACTGCATAAACGGGTATTTATAAATTCTGCCGGGCTGCCCACTTATGAAACAAAAGATGTTGGCCTGTCACTCACTAAATGGCAGGATTATAAATTCGATCAATCGATAATTATTACGGCAAACGAACAAACCCAATACATGCAAGTCGTGTTGAAAGCAATCGAGCAATTTGAACCTGAACCTGCCGAAAAAACAAAGCACCTGACTCATGGAGTTGTGAAACTGACAGGCGGAGTAAAAATGAGTTCCAGAGAAGGAAATACTGTATCGGCATTTGATATATTACAAGCCGCCCGCGAGGCGGGAGAGAACAGCGGCTTGGCGTCAAAAGAGAATATTGTAATTGGAGCTGTTAAATACGCCTTTTTGAAGAATCGCTTAGGCGGGGATATTATTTATGATCCGGCTGAATCAATAGCGATCGAAGGGAACTCCGGACCTTATCTGCAGTATGCGCATACCAGGGC
>CAZTWI010000107.1:0-2470 GCA_964617685.1 uncultured Candidatus Saccharibacteria bacterium
CCAGCCCGTTGCTTGCATTTGCTTCTGTACTTGCAGCCGGGGCGGTGATTGGCGGACTAAAGTTTGCCGAACAACGACGAAAATAAAACTTAAAAATTAGAAACTTATACCTTGGTCGACTTTAAGATGACTAAGACATAAGTATTTTTGAAAAATCTGGGATGGCGCAAGATAAAATCAACAGTCGTGACGAGGGAATTAGGTATCGTATGAGAAAATACGATACCTATATTCCGCGTGCCGGTAGCTCAAGAATCCGTAATGCTGAATCCGCTGTTAAGAATCCTATCATCCTTCAGGAGAATATTATCTCTGCTAAAGCGCCTCAAAATCAGAATTCACTGCAGATAAATACAAAACAACACCTGTTGTCCCATCAGGTACGGACGGCTCGACTGTCTGCCGCGCCTGCTAGTACAATCGCGTTGCGGGCAGTCAATAATGCCCGGCTTGCCCAGGATGATATATTTCCGGATCAGTTAAATACAGTTTACGGAAGCACAAAAAGAAAATTATCGCGGTTGCAAAAATTCATGTATGGTTTCGGGGTTTTAGTTTTGGTGTTTTCTCTTTTCGTAAGTATCCAGTCGTTTATTAACAATAAAAATGCAAAAGACCAGATTGCAACACTAGGGGCAAATTCTTCAAAAGACGAGCAGGGTGTATCGCAGGGAACAGGTAACGAGCCAAGCGAAGAAGAGGTATCCTACCAATCGATTCTTGCCTATCAGGTTTCTAATCCTGAAGATCCGAGGTACCTGAGAATTCCAGAATTAAAGGTGTTTGCTCGTATTAAAAATCTAGGGATTGATAATAAAGGCGCGGTTGATTCGCCGCATAATATATACGATGCTGGCTGGTATAACGGAAGTGCTCGTCCTGGCAGTCGGGTTGGTTCATCGCTTATATTAGGACATGTATCCGGCTGGACAGCACCAGGAGTTTTTAAAAATCTAAAAAAACTTACTGCCGGGGTTCAGTTTGAAATAGAAAAAGGATCCGGCGAAAAAATTAAATATGAAGTCACCAGGATAGAAAATATACCTGTTGATCAAGTAGATATGTCTAAAGTCTTGAGCACTGAAATTGCCGGAGAGCATGACGTCAAGCTTATGACTTGCGGCGGAAAGTACGACAAAAATACAAAATCATTTACCGAAAGAACAATTCTCTACGCCAGAGAAATAAAATAGCGTTGCACACATTCGCCTTATCAGAGTATTATTAGTGTAGTTTGTGCAATCAAGATGTGTTGAGGTGCAAACAAAACTGATATTTTATTTATTATTTATTTTTCGAAAAAAAGTTCTTAGAATTTCCAAAGCTAATGAAGTGATAGTGATTGCTAAGGAGTAATAGAACAACTCGATAGGAAGGAAGAGGTCCGAATATGGATCCTATAACCATAGTTGCAGCTATAGTTGCGCTCGGTGCTGGTTTTGGCGCAAGTACTTATGTGTCTAAACAAAAAGTCGGTTCTGCTGAAGCGGAGGTAAAAAAAGAGAAAGAAAAAGCCAAACGAGACGCTCAAAAGCTAGTCACAGAAGCAAAAGAAGAAGCGTTGAAGTTGGCGGAGGAATCAAGAAAAGAAGACAAAAAACGCCGTGACGAATTCAAGGAAATAGAGCTTCGTCTGCTTGATCGTGAAACAAGTTTGGACAAAAAACTAGACGAATTAGATAAACGCGCAGAAAAATTACGAACCAGTGAGGCTGAAATAGAAACCTTGAAGGATGAAATCAGGTCTATCCGAACAAAGCAACAGGACAAATTAGAGAAGATTGCTAAATTAACTAAAGCAGATGCTGCTGATAAGTTAATGAAAATGACTGAGCGAGATATTAAAAATGACTTGCTAGGACTTGTTGCTAAACTTCAGAATGAAGCTAAGGAAAATGCCGAAGAACAGGCCGGTGTCATACTCGTCGGAGCTATGGAGCGTATGGCAAGCGAAGTTACTGCCGAGAGGACAATTTCATCAATTAAATTAACTGATGATGAGATGAAGGGTCGTATTATTGGCAAAGAAGGCCGAAATATTCAGGCAATTCAGAAGGCTACCGGCGTAGATATTATGGTTGATGATACGCCAGGTATGGTGGTTTTGAGTTCTTTTGACCCTGTTAGACGTGAAGTCGCCCGGGTAACTATGGAAATGCTTATGAAAGACGGTCGTATCCATCCTGGCCGTATTGAAGAAGTTGTTGAAAAAGCTCAAAAGGAAGTACAGAAAGAGGTTTTACGCGCAGGTGAAGATGCAGCCCGCGAGGTTGGAATCGTTGGAATTCCAAAAGAAATCCTCCAGCTTATCGGCGAGCTAAAATTCCGTACAAGTTACGGCCAGAATGTTTTGAAGCATTCAACAGAAATGGCGCATATAGCCGGCATACTTGCCGAACAGCTTGGTGCGGACGTAAAAACGACAAAATACGCTGCGCTTATTCATGACATGGGCAAAGCTTTGACTCAT
>CAZTWI010000108.1:0-2332 GCA_964617685.1 uncultured Candidatus Saccharibacteria bacterium
TAAATTGCGGCCTTCAAAGGTATCTTTGTTGCCTTGCTCGTCTGTGCCAGGTTCATACCAAGTTCCGCCTTCCAGATCTCCTTCGCCGCTTGAGAAGCTGTCACCCATGGCAATGTAGCCGTTGACTTGCGGCTGGTAAAGATCAGCTTTGATGTTAAATTCTTTCCATTCTATATAGGATAGTGCTGGGTTGTCTGAATCGACTACACTTTTGGCTGCGCTTATAAGTAAAGCTGCGCTATTTTGAGAAAAATATGGTCTTTTCCCTAGATCATATCCTGTTTGATTAATAAATCCAGTCTGAAAATTTCTACCCTTAACGCAACCTGGGTAGGAATTGCGCTTAGTACCCTCCCACTCACCGTACGTAAACTTAGTTTCACAGTCTTTAGTGTCAAAAATATATAAACCATTACCTAAAACTGCAACATTCCTACCGTTGTTGCTTATGGCTATTTCTGTGGCGTTAGGCCAGGAAGCACGAACTTCCACAGGTGTTAGCTCCATTGTCTGTAAATCTATTTTGCCTAAAATTCCGTTGTACATAATCGCCAAAAATCTTCCGTTTGATGAAAAGGCATGTTTGCTGAAGGCGAAGTTAGCTCCGTTTTGCGCCTTAAGCCGTAGTTCAGCGGTTTCAGCTCGCCATTCAATATTATTAGGTCCGCCTCTGCTAAGCCAGGATTCGTTTTTAAAATCACGAATCAAGGTGAGGCTATAATTAGCCCCGAGTATCCCGCTAATCATTAGTACATTGTCTCCTGACGGTGCTGGGTCAAGAAATACTGAGGCATTGGAATTCAATAAGGAATACATTCTTGATGCGTTGCTACTTCCTGAGTAGTATTGTATTCGCTGGGTGCTGACATTTCCGGAAAAAACAGGCGCCGCAAACGAACCTTGGGAATTAGTAATGACACAGTTAATGCCCTGATCTTGGTAAATAAGGTCCTTTAGAATTGGGATGTTCCCAAAAACCGTACTGACAGGCGGATTCATCTTGACGACTTTGACAGGTTTGAATTCACAGTCTGGACGGCTTGCCATGGCCTGAGCAGACGGCTTGCCAATTTCTGTAATTGTCACTGTGCCCGCCCATATATTTTCAATTTGTTGAGCGGCGGCAGGTTTTATCGTGATAAATGTGAACACAGCAAGCGAAGCTAGAAAGCTCCCAATAAGCAGTCTCATGGCTGTAACTGTACTCTGATATTAGCTTGAAGTAAAACTTAGAATTTATTAGCTTGCTTAGTTTGGTTGTTACTCTTTAGTAGTTTCGGTGGTGGAGCCTGGCTGCAGGATGATGTGGCGGTCGCGGCCTTCGCCTTCTGAAATAGTTTCTAGGCCATGCTCCCCTGCTAATCGGTGAATTGTTCGCCTATCTGCAGAGTTCATTGGCTCTAGAGCTTTTGGTTCTCCAGATTTTTTGACTTCTTCTAGCCACACTAGAGCTTTTTCTTCCAGCCTGCCTGCACGTTGTTTCTTATAGTCAGCAATGTCTACATTTACTCTGGTTACTTCGTATTCTTTGCTTTTTAGCGCCATACTGATTAGATACTGCATGCTACGCATATTATCGCCGCGGTTGCCGATCAGAAAGCCGTTCAGGTGCGTACTGGGAACATTCAATTCAATCACGTCACCGTCTTCACTCGTTGCGTAAACCTCTACGTTTAACCCAAAGAACGAAAGAAGGTCTTCTAAATACTTCTTTGCGAACAAAATTGATTCTTCCATTTTGGCTACCTCTTTCTCTTCTTACGATTCTTGGAAGATTTAGCCTTATTTTTAGGAGTATTTTTTGGTTTTGTAGAAGAAGATCCTGCTGAGATAGTAGTGACTTTAACCTCTGAGCTTTTCTTGTCTTTTAGAGGTTTTTTGGAGATAACCGTAGCTTTGCCGCCTCCATTGGTCATGTCGAATTCATCCTGTTTCAATAGATACGACTGCTGTGCATACGCAATAAGTCCGCCAACGAACCAATACAGCGACAGTGCGGCTGGGAAACCAATCGTTACCATGAAAATCACAATCGGCAGCAAGTACGACATATTTCTGCCCATTGCGGCATTAATCTCGCTGCTGTCAGCTTGTTTTCCGCTGTTGGCATCCTTTAGAATCTCGCGAAGTTTACGTGATTCTTTGTCGGAAGGCATGGTTTGCCTAATTTGGAAGAACTGAATAAGCGCCGAACCCAAAACTAGCAAGAAGGCCGGAAAATAAAAGCCTGTTTCGCTGTTAACTGCTGCTCTGCCTAAATCGACGAACCCAAACAAAGTATTGTCGAATTGAGAAATATCCGCATTAATTTCCTGCATGGAGGAAAGGTTCT
>CAZTWI010000108.1:2342-2428 GCA_964617685.1 uncultured Candidatus Saccharibacteria bacterium
AAAGGATAGGAGAAAGTGTAGATTGCCTGCGGATCATTAACTACTCTGTTCAGCCCGCTAAATAACGCAAAGAAAACGACAATCTG
>CAZTWI010000109.1:0-2380 GCA_964617685.1 uncultured Candidatus Saccharibacteria bacterium
GGCTGACGGCGAAATAATAGAGAAAATCCCGGAAGTTATTAAGCGGAACGTTGTGTCTCCAGAAGTATCGCAGACAGTCGTTGGGTTTATGAACAATGTCGTAGAGAAAAATAACAGATCAGCCGTCCGCCCAGGTTATATAGTCGGCGGCAAAACTGGAACAGCCGAAATTGCCCGCCCAGAGGGCGGTTATTTTGAAGACAAATTCAATGGAACGTATATGGGGTACGTAGGCGGCAATAAGCCTCAGTATGCTATTTTTATCCGTGTTAATGATCCGAAAATTGCAGGTTATGCCGGCTCAAGGGCTGCCGGTCCGATTTTTTCAAGTGTCAGCAATATGCTGATTGACAACTTCTCAATAACAGCGGTGTCTCAGTAAGTAGTTGATGGTATAATATAAATGCTTATAAATCATACCCTGGAAAAACAAACATGACAGATACAATTATCAGCTTTAGTTCAGACACTTTTCTTCGAATGTTATTGTTTGGCGTGCTCGGATTCATTTTAGCTATGGCTCTAACGCCAATCTACACCACACTGGCCTATAAATATAAGTGGTGGAAGCAAGCCCGCACGATAGCTGTAACAGGAGAGACAGCAACTGTTTATCAGCAGCTTCACGGAGCAAAACACCGTACGAATATTCCTACAATGGCAGGAATAATATTCGTTGCTTCAACGGCAATTGTTACATTGGCTGGCAACCTAGAACGTACGCAAACCTGGCTGCCGCTAGCTGCTATGTTAGGCGCAGGTTTAGTCGGGCTTTTGGATGATATTCTGAATATTAAGACGAGTGCCGGCGGAATTGCCGGACTTCGGGCAAGAACAAAATCCATCCTGATTTTTATGGTTTCGGTTGTTGGAGGCTGGTGGTTTTTTGCGAAATTGGTGGTTACGGACATAACAATACCCTTTATAGGCAGCGTTGCACTCGGCTGGTTAATAGTGCCGTTATTCGTACTAGTTGTTATTTCAACCGCCAATGCAGTTAATATCAGCGACGGTTTGGACGGATTAGCGGGCGGATTAGCGGTAATTGCGTTTAGTACGTACGCCTTGATTGCTCTGATGGAAGGCGAGCTAGGTATCGCCGCCTTTTGTATGACTATTGTCGGTTCGCTCTTGAGTTATACGTGGTTTAATATATTCCCGGCAAGGTTTTTTATGGGAGATTCGGGTTCTTTTGCTTTAGGAACGGCGCTGGGCGTAGTAGCTATGTTGACAGATACTGTATTACTACTTCCAATTATTGGTTTTGTATTTGTACTAGAGGCTGGTTCCAGCATGATTCAAATCGCTTCAAAAAGACTAAGGAGAGGCAAGAAAATTTTCAAAATTGCTCCAATTCACCACCATTTTGAAGCAAGCGGATGGCCTGAGACTAAAGTCACCATGCGCTTCTGGCTGTTGGGTGTTTTGTCTTCGATCGCAGGGATTATTCTGTACTTGATGGAGTTTGTTTAGATGAATTCTGTCCGTCTAGACGCTCGCAGCAACAGACGTCGGACAGTTCCGAACATAAGCCAGAATTCGTCTGATGGTCTGCGTAAACATCGCCCTGACTATATGCTGGTTGTTTATATGACTCTTCTATTGGCTGTGGGCGCTGTAACGGTGTACGCTATAAGTCCTGGACTTACTCATGGTAAAGATCTGCCTTCAAATTATTACAGCATAAAGCAGCTGACGGCTATCGGTTTGGGTGTAGCTGCATTTCTGATTGCTTCGGTTATTAATGTTAAAACCTGGAAGAAGCTAGAAATACCATTAATAGTCCTGGCGGTTGCGGTTACAGTAGCAGTCAGGCTGATTGGCGACCAGGTGAACGGAGCCTACCGCTGGGTGCAAATCGGCGGCATCTCTTTTCAGGCGGCAGAACTTATTAAATTTACTCTCATAATCTGGCTGGCTGGCTACTTGGCTCGTATGCGTTTAGAGCAAAAAATGTCTGATTTTGATACCTTAAAAAAGATCGGTATCATCATACTTATCATTGTTATTGTCGTAGCTGGCTTGCAAAGCGACTTGGGATCCGCAGCGGTTATGATGGCGATAGTCGGGTTTATGTGTTTTATTGCTGGTTTGCCGTTGAAGAAGTTGTTAATCATCGGCAGCGTAGTTTTGCTTTTAACATCTATGGCAATTTTATCCAGTTCATATAGGCGGGACAGGGTAGCGACATTTTTGAATCCGACTGCGGATTGTAAAAATGAGGGATATCAGGCTTGTCAGGCGCTTATTACGGTTGGATCGGGCGGAATGTTCGGAAAAGGTCTAGGACGCAGCGTACAGGCCTATGGATATCTTCCAGAGGCTGCAAACGACTCGATATTTGCAGTTGTGTCTGAAAAATTCGGATTTATCGGCGCTT
>CAZTWI010000110.1:0-2304 GCA_964617685.1 uncultured Candidatus Saccharibacteria bacterium
TAAAGCGGGTTACTCTCGCTTCGACCGGCGGAAGGCAAGAATACGTTTGCTGCCTGGCCTGTCGGATCAAACATTAGTTTGTTACTGCTTTGAGAATCGCCGCCAGCGCCTATTATACTGCCGTTAGCCCAGTAGTAGAAACCGTCCTTGGCCGGATCCCAAGTACCTGCCTCGATTTTTTTGCCTTGTTCTACCAGTAGGGCATTAGCAGCCTTGTCGACTTGCTCGACTTCTGCCTGGTACTGTCCAGCTGCTACAATTCCCTCAGCTTCTTGGTATTTGGCCGCGACTGCGCTCAGGTTGCACGCAGCAGCTTCCGCCTTGATATTGAGCGCCCATACGACCTCTCCTGGTTTCGGATCTCTTGAGTGAGGGTTGAGGTTATAGTGTACATTGCCACTATCGATGGCTTGCAGCAGTTGGCGCTGGGCACGAGTTGCTAGATCATATCTGTCTGCACCCACGCCTGTATTGGCTGCCAGGACTGATCGTAGTGCCTCTGTCTTTTCTTCTGATCCGACACCGCCTCTTTCCAGCTCTCCTAAAATTCGCTGTGAGTTAGCTGAAGCAATTCCCGCAGTCATTTGTCTTTGATAGTTTGCATTCATGGTTCCGGTCATCTGTTCTGCAGCAATCCTGCTGGCTTCACTACCATCACGGCCAGAAATAACAGATCCAACAATCTTAGCACCGCTACCCGTTCCCTTCCTGCTGACCCATTTGCCATCAATCAATACAGTTTCGTACGGACCATTGTTGACATAGGCGTTGGCTATAACTGCCCTGCTATTTTGAACAGTAGTGGTGTTTGCTGCAGTTCCAGTAGGCACGTATGTTGATGTGCTAGCGCCCGCACCAGCTGTTCCAGTGGCGGGCTTATTTGCCTGGGCGTTTATGACGCCTGGTGCGATTGGCGGAACACTGGATGAAGTGCTGCTGGCACTCGTGGCAGCTGGCTTTGGTTTGTAGAAATCAGGGGTGTATTCTGCGGCAGGGCGGGTTACGCCAAACATCGCATCATAGTTTTTGAGTGGCTGGGGATTGCCAGCCGCAGCTGCCGCCTGGGCAGCTTTGAGAGTTGCGGTTAACTGCGCCAGATCCGCGTCTTTTTGGGCTTGGGTCCGGTTGTCTACCGTAGCTACAGGAGTGGTGGTTGCTGGTTTTGGTGGATTGCCTCCACCGCTAGCAGTAAATGCTTTGGCGTGGGTTGTCCCGAACATTTTGTCAAAATCTTTTATGGGCTGAAGGTTGCCACTTTTGGCGGCTGCCGTGGCAGAGTTTAAGGTTTTGGTCAAATCCGCTAATTTTTGGGCTTCGGTCCTATTATCGACAGTAGCTGCTTGGATAGCACTTTGCATACCTCTGCCGCCATTATAATCTTGTGCTGCTTGACCTTGAGTTGTACCTTGTTGAATAGCAGCGTTGAATCCCGAATCACTATAACCGGACGTATTAGAAGTAGAGCCTGCTGCGTTTGCCTTAAGCGAGCTGAGTAATCCGTTGGCATTTTGCTGTGCACTTGCTATCTCTTTATCAGTTGTGCCTGAAAATCTTGTAATTTCGTCATTACCATTCATAACTTTATAAATTTTAGTAGTACGTCCATCTATACCGATTTGTCCACTGACTACAACCACCTTGTAATTTGCCATTTTGTTTTCCTTTTTATCTTTTTATCTTTTTATCTTTTTAATTTTATAGCTTATAGGGTTCAACTTACCATAAGTGGTATAAAAAATCAAATATAAAAATCCTGTGGATTATCCGTAATTTCTATTACTTTATCTCTGAATCCAAATAAGCTTCAATGAACTCATTTATATTGCCGTCCAGAACTGATTGAGCATCGGTAGTTTCGTGTTTGGTTCGGGTATCTTTCACCATTGTGTAGGGATGCAGAACGTAGTTTCTGATTTGGTTACCCCAGGCGGCTTGTTCATTCGGACCCTTTAGCTCTGCTGCTCTGTCTTTGTGCTGTTCTAGCTGTAGCTGTGCTAATTTAGAACGCAGAATAGTCATAGCTGTTTCACGGTTCTGCAGCTGGCTTCGTTCATTCTGAATTGCTACTACTATATTGGTTGGTATATGGGTAATACGCACTGCTGAATCGGTAGTGTTGACACTTTGTCCGCCCTTGCCCCCGCTACGATAGACATCTATCTTCAAGTCTTTTTCATCAATTTCTACTACTTCCGGCGAGCTTACCTTTGGAACAATTTCCACACGGGCAAAGCTGGTTTGACGTAGATTGTCGGCATTAAATGGGCTTAATCTCACAAGCCTATGAACGCCGTTCTCTCCCTG
>CAZTWI010000111.1:0-2271 GCA_964617685.1 uncultured Candidatus Saccharibacteria bacterium
GTTAAGAATTTAGGAATGGAAGGCGATCAGAAAAAGGGAGCGCATATCATTTTCCCTCTGAAAAGTCTGGATGAAGTTTTAAATGATCGTAAAGAGCAACAGCCTTACCGGCTCTACATGAACCCAGTTGAACAATAGTTAGCCAAAGGCTAACAGTTTAAAGTAGAAGGTTAAAAGTTTAATGTTGAACTATAGGAGTCATGGCCAGTGGCTCAGCTTCAAAGGTTCACTCAAGCTTGTTTTTATCTCTGTTAAATGCTAATATATTCGAAGTCTAAACGGAATACCGCACTTATCGCACTTCCGTACGACAAGCGCGGGCTCGTGGTGTAGTGGCCTAACATGCCTCCCTGTCACGGAGGAGATCGCCGGTTCAAATCCGGTCGGGCCCGCCAAATAAAATCACTCACTTTTATGTGGGTGTTTTTATTTAGACGAGTCTTGTCTCGTGATTTGAACCGGCAAGAGTGGCAAAGCCACGCCGGTCGCGAAGTGCAGAGAAGAAAAGAAAGCACCATTCTATGGTATTTTCTTTTCGAACAAGTGAAAGAAGGGCTTTAGCCCGCTAATCCGGTCGGGCCCGCCAAATAAAATCCCTATCAGAAATGATAGGGATTTTTCTTTGTTAAGTAGTTTACAGAATTCAGAAAGTTCTGGGATTACTATTAGTCTATAAGATAAGGAGTTTTTTATGTTAACTTCAATCACGCAAAGAGTTTTGAAGATTGTAGAACAAGCTGAAAATAGGAAAAATCAGATAGAACAATCTATAAGGAACTTAAAGAATAAAATTACCGAAGACAAAGTTAAACTAAGGGCACATGAGTCCATAACGCTTAGTAGTTTTCAAGATGCTAATCAGGATACAGTCCTGCATATGCGTATGACGGCTGATAAGAAAAAAGAAGCTATGAACGAAGAGCATTAATTAGCGGAACTTAATAGAAAGCGGGCTGAAATTGATAGTAAAATTTCTGAAATTAGGCATTGGACTGCTCAGTCTGAGTATGAAGATGATAATAACGCAGAGAAGCACTAAGTCAGGCAAAGAGTATCTATAATTCGATTTAGCTGCTAAATCTCTGTTAGTATTTAACATATGAGGGTTAAGATTGTAGTTTTTTCTCCACCAGAGAATGCGGATGATATTCGCCGTGTTTTGGGTGCGGCAGGTGCAGGGCGGATTGGGAAATATAGCTACTGTAGTTTCACCATGACGGGAATCGGCAGGTTCACACCATCTGAAAGTGCCAATCCGCACATAGGAAAACCGGGCAAACCGGAACAGGTTAAAGAAGAGAGAATTGAAGTTGTTTGCGATAGGGATAAGGCTAAAGAAGCCATCAGGCTCATGAAGCAGGCGCATCCATATGAAGAACCAGCCTTTGATATAGCTCCGCTAATTACCGAATCGGAATTATAAATTTTTTAAGGTTTGCAAAAAAATGGTAACAGTGTAAGCTTATTTGAAAGCAAGGAATTCTAATGTCAGAAATAACTCAACAAGTGGACTGGTTCATGCCTCCGGAAGGTATTCTGAACGGCACAAATTTTGACATTGCACTCGGCTATATTAGCCGCAGGCGCGCTGACGAGGCGCATATTGCAGAGCATCCTCTTTATGGCTATACGGAACATCTTTCTTGGGATGCAAAAGAATTAGAAGAAATCAACAACTTTCTAACCGAACTAGAGCAACGATTATTACTGGACGATGAAGAGTTAGCGAATTCGCTAACTGCAAAAGTAGAACAAGAAGTCTTTGAACTTAACAGCGGCACGAGAGGCTGCGTAACGGGGGAAGCCCACTTATACTTCAAACGCCAAAAAGCCATTCAGCAACTTTCGGCTATAGCAATGGAGGATATCAATGTATGAGTAAGAAAGTTAGACAATATCCAGAAACGGGTGTTTACGAACACTATAAAAGTACGCCGAAGAGCAGGCGCTACTATCAGGTTTTGGGTTTTGCCAGGCATACTGAAACGGAAGAGGTATTAGCTGTTTATATGCCTTTGTATGTCATTCCCGAACACAAAGGTTTAAGATTGCAGGTCAGACCCCTGGATATGTTCATGGAAGAGATAGAGTATAGAGGCAAAACTCTCCCAAGGTTCAAATATATCGGTCCCGAGCTCAATTAATTCATTCTCCCCCGAGTTTGTTTTATATATCACAGTGATTATTCTTTTTGCTATACTTGCAGAAGTAATTTGCCGTTTTAGCTCAGTTGGTAGAGCACCTCATTCGTAACGAGGAGGTCACCGGTTC
>CAZTWI010000112.1:0-2248 GCA_964617685.1 uncultured Candidatus Saccharibacteria bacterium
GTCTTTGCCGCTGGATCAAGTGGAGTTGCGACCACGGGAACTGAAACCGATTGTGGATCTATTAATATAGGTTCCGTTCCAGTTGGTTCCGCCGGCAACCCTTGCCAGTTAAGCGAAAGTTTTCTAGGTATTCCTACTTGGTATAAATATCTCAACACAGAAACTGACTCTACCGGGAAATGTAATGTCGTCTTAGGCGGAAGCGATACTGAGGGCAA
Organism: uncultured Candidatus Saccharibacteria bacterium; assembly: GCA_964617685.1. Taxonomy (GTDB): domain Bacteria; phylum Patescibacteriota; class Saccharimonadia; order Saccharimonadales; family SZUA-47; genus JAYSZA01. The sequence continues at coordinate 219 of CAZTWI010000112.1, forward strand.
GGCAAATAGTACTCTGCCTATTGGAATTGCGGTTCTGGAAGCAATGCTTAGAATTGCAGGACTGGTTGCGGTTGTTATGGTTTTCTGGGGAGGCTTCAAATATATTACGGCTCAGGGAAATCCAGACAATGCCAAAGGAGCAAGAACCACCGTCATTAATGCGATGATCGGTCTGGTAATCGTCATTATCGCCACTACTGTTGTTAGTTATGTTGGAAGGAGCATCGTGTGATAAACCCAATAACCACTTTAGCTCAGATTGACATTGATAAAAATGAATTAAATGTCCCTCAGCAAACTACGACCATTGATGCAAATGTTGCAAATGTACTAGAGATAGTAATTGCAATTTTTGGTGCTGTTGCGATGCTGATAATAATCTATGCTGGTATTCAGTATATGCTAAGCCAAGGCGATCCAGCCAAAACAACTACCGCGCGCAATACCGTAATATATGCCGCTATCGGACTTGCTATAACAGTTCTAGCGTTTAGTATTGTCAGTTTTGTATCGGGGAAATTCTAAGAATGAAGAAGCTCCGACTGCTAATTGCAACGCTGCTAATGTCCCTGCCAGTATTTGTCCCTGTAGGCGTCTCTGCCCAGTTTAATCCGCTTGAATCGTCCTGCGATCAGATTTCGAATTCCAGCAGTTCAGAGGTCTGCGCTCCGGCTGGATCTGATGACGATCTTGTATCCGGAGAAAAGAGCATTTTTCTAGTTATTGCTGATATATTGACAATAGCGGCCGGAGCAGTAGCCGTGGTAATGGTGATAATTTCCGGAATAACCATGATTACATCCAGCGGTGATCCTGCCAAAGTCAAAAAAGCCCGGGACACAATAATTTATTCAGTGGTTGGAATATTTGTAGTGTTATTATCCCGTTCAATAGTTATCTTTATAGTTGGTCAAATAGCATGATAAAAAGTATGTTTATATCACTAGTATTAATTATGAGCGCACTCATTCTTACGGCTGCACTTCCCCGCCCAATTGTTTATGCGCAGGATGCTGGAGATGCAGTGTGTGACACACTAGGACAAGTTACGGGTAACTCTTGCGAGTCGGTGGATGAGTCTGGAGTATCAATACAAAACGTTGTCGAAGGAGCGCTTAATCTGCTTACGTTTGTAGCTGGTATGGCGACAGTCGTTATGGTAATAATTGCAGGAGTTAAGTATGTGACTTCACAAGGAGATTCAGCGGCGATTGGAAATGCCAAAGCTACTCTGTTGTACGCGCTGGTTGGTATTGTGATTGTATTGCTGTCTCAGACCATAATCTTCTTTTTTGTAGGTAACACCACTTGAAACAAGCCCTGAGCAGATAAAAGCTGTTCACTGAAAGAAGTTGTAGACAATAGAACAGTATGGTATAAACATAAGTGAATAATCAAAAAGGAACCACATAATATGACTCGAATAAAAAGAATTTTGTTTACCCTAGCGGCTAGCCTAGGACTGCTAGTGCCGGCAGCTGTACCAGCTATTGCCGGTGCGCAAGTTAATATCCAAGATAACTTGTGTAAGGGTGCTTCGTTTGATGCAGCTAGCGCTGACTGTGCGGCTGATCAAGATGCTGCTAAAACCAGTGTAACTGAATATATCGCAACAGCGATTAATATTTTCTCAATTGTTGTTGGTATCATAGCCGTAGTTATGATTATCATCGGCGGTGTCAAATACATTACCTCTGGCGGTGATGCCGGAAATGTTACAGGAGCAAAGAATACAATTCTCTATGCAATCATAGGTCTTGTAATAGTAGCGCTGTCACAGGTTATCGTACAGTTCGTACTAGGTTCATTCTCCTCTTAATCTACTTTAGTAATCATGGAAAAACCGCTCCTGTCAGGGCGGTTTTTTGTTAGGATTAGTAACGTCAAAATAAAAAGCTCCCAGTTTGTTGTACCGGGAGCTTTTATACTCAGTGTTTGTTTTACTACTGAATGGTAATCTTTTTGACGGTACCTTCCCTGTAGTAGACCCCAGGGGCTCACTACGGGGTTTTGTCAATAATCTATTGAAT
>CAZTWI010000113.1:0-1743 GCA_964617685.1 uncultured Candidatus Saccharibacteria bacterium
GGGCAAGCCGGTGAAGGTGCGGTTGCGTTTGGGGGTGATGGGGACGGCCTGGGTCGAACCCGTGGATGCCGCCGTGGCCGCCCGGTTCGCGGGGGCCGTCGGGTCCGTTTTTCTTCCGGATTACGTGCTGACGTGGACGCTCAAGGATGGGGCGGAGTTGTTTTTCGTGCCGTCGCAGATGACGCAGGGGTTTGAGGTGCTGAAGGCGGAGGATGAGAGCCCGGAGGGGTGTTTGGGGGATTGAAATAAGAACTCACCCAAGCCATTCGGAGAAAGTGTGCTTAGTCGATTATATTCTGAAATAGCCTACTCTTTAAACCTAGTCTTACTTATAAAGTCGAACCAGCTCCTCCACTTTTATTTTTGCGAGATAAACTGTTGCCGAGGAAATAAGAGCCACGATAAACGACACGATACAGACGAATAGCTTCTCATTAGAGTCTGATAACGCAAACAATACATAGACAAGAAGCGAGGCAAGATTGTACACCATTGCTGACTAGGGTCGGAAATTCGGTCCAGTTTTAAGTTTAGTAACCCTACCCGAATCGTTCGATTTGAGGGTAGGCGGTAGCCGGCGGACGGTATCCCAAACGGCTGTGCGGCCGCTCTTGGTTGTACATCCTCCTCCACCTCTCCGAGAACCATATCGCTTCTTGTAACGAGCCGAACAGCTCGGCGTTCAACACCTCCCTTCTGTATGCTCCCACGAAGCTCTCCGCACTTCCGTTCTGCCAAGGCTTGCCCGGCTCAATCATGGCCATCTGGATCTCCCTTCTTTGCGCCCAGCGTTGCACGGCGAACGAGATGAACTGTCCACCGTTGTCGCAGCGGATGAACGTTGGCGTTCCGTGAACTTCGACCAGCTTGTCCAGTACTCTTTCGACATCGATTCCCTTGTATGAACGTGCCACATCAACCGCTAGCGCGTAGGCCGAGGCTTCATCCTTCACCAAAAAGGCGAAGAATTTGTTGCCGTTCAAAAGCCGGTCCTCGGCAAAGTCCATACACCACACTGAACCGGGAGATGTGGCCTTGGGCTTGAGTCTCTCGTCTGTCCGGAATTTCCGCCGCTTCTTCTTCCACTGCCCAGCGAACCTGTATTTCCGCCACACCCGCTTGACCTGCGAGAGACTGGCAGTCGAACCTTGCTCTCGCAGCCACCCGTGCATGGAACGGCTGCCCCAGCTCGGATGCTGACGCGAGAGCTCGCTGATCTTCTCGACCATGGGCTTGTCCTTCTTAGGCTGCAAATGGTGATAGGTGGTCATGGAACGCGCAACGCCGAACAGGTCGCAGGCGCGGCGTAGGCCGATTCCCTTTTCACCGGCGTACCGCGCTGCCTGAACCCGCACCGGTACGCCTACCATTTTTTTGCGACGACCTCCTTCATCACATCGATCTCAAGATCGCGCTCCGCCAAAAGCTTCTTCAGCTTCGCGTTCTCTGCCAATGCGCGCTTAAGCTCGGCTACATGGGACACTTCCATGTCCCCGAAGCGACGCCGCCAGGTGTAAAGGGTTTGCTCCGAGACCTGATGCTTCTTAGCAGTCGCCGGAACGCCATGCGCCCGGGACTCTCGCACCAAGGCCACGATCTGTTCGTCTGTGAATCGGCTCTTTTTCATCCATCCTCCTCTGAGGGACACCCCTCAAGTTAAGAATGGACCGAATTTCTCAACCTACTCCACAAGAACGAACGACGTCTCATTTCGAAACCGAACTAATCTTGACAAAGACATTC
>CAZTWI010000113.1:1753-2180 GCA_964617685.1 uncultured Candidatus Saccharibacteria bacterium
GAATGGACCGATTTATCCTACCCACTCCACACATGCCAAACGCTTCCGGGCCATTCGTCTTTGTGCTTATTGTTGTACTGCAGTATTGTTGTACTGTCCCCCCCTACTTGTTCCTCGGGTGAAACGTCGTGTGCACCTCCCTTAAATAATCCTGATCCAGGTGCGTGTAAATCTGCGTCGTCGAAATATCGGCGTGGCCCAGCAGTTCCTGCACGGCGCGAAGATCCGCGCCCGCTTCGATGAGATGTGTCGCGAAGGTGTGGCGGAAGGTATGCGGTGAAATCGTCTCCGCGTCGAGGCCCGCGTCGACGCACAGCGCGCGCACGATTTTCCACGCGGCCATGCGCGACAGCGGCGCGCCCCGGCTGCCGACCAGCACGGTCGCGCAGGCCGGCTTGGCCAAACCACCCCGCCCCTGTTCCCCGCC
>CAZTWI010000114.1:0-2170 GCA_964617685.1 uncultured Candidatus Saccharibacteria bacterium
TCGGAAATAACCAAGTTATGTACCTGTGGTTATACCTTGCGGAGAAGATACACAGTAGACGGACCAAAATGGCTTTTTGCCAAAGGTTTTTGGGATGCTTTTTCTAATTTCACTAATGTGGACTTAGGAAGGATTTTCTTCAAAGTCGGAGAACGGAAGTTGGATACGGATAAGACTTTTTCTAGTTTAAATCCTGTTTGAGCCAATTGCTTCTTCACTGTTTTTGGGTTGTGATTTACAAATGGAATTTCATCATCGCGTTTATTAACAGCGCTTCTGATATCCACTGGATCAACTGGCATTTTCTGGAATTTAACTGCGTGTTTGACGCGATTTTTAAAGTTAGCGTAGTTGGCGAATTCGATTAAAAAATAACCGTCTTTTTCCAGAACCCTGTGAATTTCTTCAAAAGCAGGAACTGGATTTGGTAAGTGGTGGATTACCCGCACTACCATGCAAAGATCAACCGACTCATCATCAAATGGCAGCTTCTCAGCTTGAGCGAGCTTAGCTTCAACTTTTGGGTTGCCTTTCAGGAACTCTTTGGAAATGTCCAATTGTTGCTGTGATGGCTCGGCTAAAGTAACTTTTTTGGCAAATTGAGTTAATACGACAGATAATCTTCCGTAGCCGCCGCCGACGTCAACCGCGTGTTTGAATTTCTTTCCTTCAAGCATACGGTTAATCATTATTTCCTCTGCAGCCTGTTCGTAATCACGGCCGTCCCAATATCTTAAATAGTTGTGTTTCGGATCATTATATTGATCTGCTTTATCTAATTTTTTATTCATCGCGTTCTGATTTTCCTTTAATTTTCTAAAAATTTATTCGCAACCTATTTCCCGCTAATCAATTCTTTCGTTTTAGTTATGAACTCTAACGGGATTCATATCGTCCAAGAGTGTAGCACACAAATCATATAAGCTCTACTAAAGCATTGGCGTTTTTGCCGCGCCGAATGACAAGAAACCCGTCGATAAAATCATCATTATCTATAGTTTCCTTAGAAAGCGGCAACTGCGACCCGTTAATGTATATAGCATTTCCACTAAGGAATCGCCGAGCCTCGCCCTTTGAGCTGGCAAGTTCGGCAGAAACCAGTACTTCTGCTAATTCAGAACCCGCTTTTACTTGTACAGTCTTGAGCTCCTGCTTCAGCTCGCTAAAGTCAGCTTTAGTCAGCATCAAATAATCCTGTCCGCCAAACAACGTTTCGCTTAAGCGCTGAACCGCATCCGCTCTTTCTTGGCCATGCACTAGTTTAGTGACTTCGTATGCTAGGTGTTTTTGCGCTAAGCGATTGCTTTTTGATTCGTTATGAGTTGACATAATATCCTCAATAGTCGGCTTATCCAGAGTTGTATATATTTTCAAGTAATCCTCTACGCCCTCATCATCAAGATTTATCCAGAATTGGTAGAACTTATAGACGCTGGTTTTGGATTCATCAAGCCAAATTGCTCCATCCTCTGACTTGCCGAATTTAACACCTGTTGATTTGTTTATGACAAGCGGGGTTGACCATACATGAGCCTCACCGCCGGCAACTCGACGTATCAAATCTACTCCGGCAATACTATTGCCCCACTGATCAGCACCGCAAAGTTGCAAAGTAACATTCTTGTTTTGGAACAAATGTAGAAAATCATAACCTTGGATCAATGAATAACTGAACTCGGCATAGCTAATTCCAGCCCCATCTTCACCTAAGCGGGATTCCACAAACTCGCGTCCAAGCATCACTCTCATTGGTACATGCTTGCCGACATCCCGCAGAAACGTAAGGTAATTAATATCTTTGAACCAATCGTAATTGTCGACAATCTCAAACTCTTGTCCGTCAAATAAAGTTTTGTACTGAGCAGAAATCGATTCTTTGTTGTGTTGAATTTGTTCTAAACTCAGTAAATCCCGCTCTTGAGCTTTTCCATCCGGATCACCGATCATGCCGGTTGCGCCGCCAACTAGTAAAATTGCTTTATGACCGTGGTTTATAAAATGGCCGACCATCATAGCGGCTGCCAAATTACCGATTGTCATCGAATCAGCGCTTGGATCCACACCCCAGTAAAAAGTAATGGGATCTTTATCTAAATCATTTATGTCCTTCAGCGTAGTCTGGTTAACAAACCCGCGCCATTGTAATTCTTCTGATAATGTCATCTTAAAG
>CAZTWI010000115.1:0-2137 GCA_964617685.1 uncultured Candidatus Saccharibacteria bacterium
GGACACTTGTGCCTCCTGCATTTTGCACAGCAAAGGCAGTAGCTGAGTTAGCAGAGCCACGGAAGAGGAAACTCGTGACATCATTAGACGAAACTTGATTCACTTGTTGACCTGCATAGATTGTGTTTGTTCCGGCATCGTTTAGACTAGCATCGTCACCGCCAGAAGCGTCCGTATCGGTATATCTATTATCAGCCAGGTAGTTTTTGTCTGAGGCCGAGCTAGTTATGTTTATTGCGTAGCAAGTCGTATCACAGGTAGTGTCCGTGATATTGTTACCCACTATTGAGTTGAAGTCGGACGACTGTATGACAATTCCGTTATTCGCACTTGACCCACCGTTATTTTGCACGTTGTTCCCGCTTATACTGTTATTGTTAGCTGTAATTAAGCCGATTCCACTAGTAGGATTACCGATGACCGTATTACCACTTACGGTGTTATTATTTGCCGAAGCTTGCAATAGTATTCCTTCAGCACCGTTATTACTAGCGACGTTACCTGTTACGGTGGTACCGGTTGATCCGGACACTACTATGCCACTTAACGTATTATTGATTAAGGTGTTTGCGGACACGCTGTTATTATTAGATGCGTTTATATAAATACCTGTATTACTATTTCCGTTAACTGTGTTGCTGGAAATATTATTGTCACTTGCGTTTGCATCAGTCGAGATACCATAAGTGGTGTTATTTTGGACAATATTATCGGTTATAGTGTTGGTCATTGATGTTATGAGATAAACACCAAATTCATTACTTTCTACTGTATTAGCGGATATCGTATTACCATATGAAAGGTTAAGTTCGATACCACTTGTAGTATTGCTTTTAATAGTATTTCCTGAGACCGTATTGTTATTTGACGATGTCGACAAATATATACCGAAATCATTTCCCTGAACCGTATTACCAGTGAAGATATTATTTAAAGAAGAATTAATATATATACCGTCCCACATATTAGCCTGTGCGATGATTCCTGATACAAGGTTGTTGCTTGATGATATAAAGTAGACACCACGATTTCTAAAATCAGTTACCCAAATATTCGTAATTTGTCCGCCCTGACGTGCTCCAGAACCACTACCCGCGCCCATGTTATTAAACACAATGCCATTCTGTGTCCCTGCCGTGTTCAAATCATCACGTCCATTCAATCTCAGATCTCGTATAATTACTCCTGTTCCTGCAGAGGTATCGGAGTTTTCTATCAAGTTATCTGTAGCATCTAGGTCAGCTAACTCGATCAATGTCCCCCGTCCTACGCCAGCTAGAGTAGTATTGTTTGGTATTAGGATGGTTGCATCAGCAACGTAGGTACCGGCTAGGAGGACTACTTTCTTGCCTGAGGCGGCAGTTAATGCTGCATTAATCTGGACTTGGTCCCCGTTGGCTGCTCCACCTTGGTCACCATCACCTACATAGTCAGCAGCGTCTTTATCTGCTTGGGAGGAGTTACTTGCAGCTACTAGGATAGCTTCTCTATTGTCTGTCTGCCATTTGCCGTTGGCGTAGGTTAGTAATCTCTTAGTTGTGGTATCAAAGTACACCATGCCTTCGGTTGGGGAGCCAGGTCTGCTGGCTGTGTTGCCTCCGGTGAGAGTTAAGCTCTTTGTAGCAGCTACAACTAAGTCCCCTGCAAATGTTGTATTCTGTGAAGTATCTACAGTAAGGGCGGTTGTATTGTTGGTGATGATACTAAAGGCGCCGTTGTTAGTGGTGCCCAGAACCATAGCAGTTGTGCCGCCTAGGTTGTTACCGCCCTGGAGGATGTCGCCTCCCCCTCCGCCTCCACCGCTACAGTTAGCTAGAGTAACCAGACAGAACTCATCATCAGCTGTAGTAGTAGGAATAGTGTAGGTATAGTCTCCTGATGTTGAGTCTACGGCTATGGTTCCCCAGTTGCCTGAACCGTCAGATATTCTTAGGTTGCCGTTGAAGGTAGCTAGACCAGTGAAGGTGGAGGTAGAGGAGACAGAGAGAATACCAGTGATACTAGTGTTCTTTAGTAGTTCTATGTTGCCTGTTGGTTGGATTTCGAAGTTACCAGAACCGTCTACCTGGCCGCCGTAGATGGTGCCTGTTCCGGCGTCGTTGATACTACTTGCTCCGGTGCCTGAGTAGGTGTTGTC
>CAZTWI010000116.1:0-2117 GCA_964617685.1 uncultured Candidatus Saccharibacteria bacterium
ATCAAGCGTGTGACAGCTGATCAAATGGGTATGTTAAGCGGTTTGATTAACGCTATGGCTATGACGGATATATTTGAGGCTAACGGTGTTCCGACCAGATGTGTGAGCAACATTTATGCCGAACAGGTTGCAGAGAACTTTTCATTCAGATTAGCCGAAAAACACCTGGAAAACGGCCGAGTGTTAATCGTAGCCGGAGGTATCGGCCGTCCCTACTCTACCCATGATAGCGCCGCTGTTTTAGTCGGCTTAGAGCTTGGCTGCGAGCTAGTATTGAAATCTACGAAGGTTGATGGTGTTTATGATAAAGATCCGGCTCGATTCCCTGACGCCGTCAAATTCGACATCTTGGATTATCAGACAGCCGTAGAAGATCCGGCTATTAAAGTTATGGACAAAGCGGCGCTTGGTTTAGCCGCAGAACAGAACATGAATGTTATTGTCTACAAGCTTGATGAACCAGACGCATTGATGAGGATTATCAACGGTGAGTCGGTTGGAACAAAAATAAGTTGATTTTAAATCAACTTTGTTTAATAATTTTATCTAATGACAAGTGAAAATTTTGGCGATAGTATTAATCGCGGCTTTAAGCATCCCTCAGAGTTAACTGATGATAACTCGGGCAGAACATACTCTTTTGGAGATCATTTTAAAAATGGTTGTAGAGTTGCAGGGAGGAATTTGGAACGGCGGTTTGAGGGAATCAGCAAAGATGAGGTGCTGACAATTGTGGTATGTGCCAGTGCCTCTCTGGCGTTGACTGGTGTGGCATTGAGTGCTGGAGAAATAACTGCAACAGTAGAAAATTCGGTTTCTTGGACATTAGACCAGATGTCAATCCGAATCAGACCTCAATTTTAAAAACTCTAAGGAAAGCAAACGCTATGGAAAACCCAAAACAACCCGCGGAAAATTTAGCAAAAGTCTCTAAACTTGACCCGGCAACCCATAGCGAACTTGAACTTGCTTTGAGTGTGGGTACATGGGAAAGTGCAAAGTATATACTACTTACCCCGGCTAGAGTTGTCTCATGGGCTGGAAAGCTAGCACTAGACCTAGTTCGCTAAACCGCTTTGCTAGTGCCAGGATTTTTTGATTTCTCTTTGGGCGTTTCTATGATCGTCACGTTCTTTTAATGTTTGGCGCTTATCCTGATGTTTCTTGCCCTTACCGAGTGCTATCCGGAGTTTAATGTACCGTCCGCGAGTTAGAATATCGACCGGAATGACTGATTTACCTTGGTTTTTGGCGGCTATAATCTGATCAATTTCTTTGCGTTTGGCTAGTAGTTTGCGCGTTTGCGTGACTTCCTGATCTTCAATTGGAATTCCTTTAGTGCCGTGAATTGAAGCATTAAGCAGGTATAGCTCGTTATCTTTCACCGTCACGTAGGCGCCTTGCAATTGACCGTGGCCTAAGCGCAGAGACTTAGCTTCCCTGCCGTTTAGAATAATCCCAACTAGAAAGTCATCGCCCAATTCATAATCGAACCGCGCGCGCTTATTTCTAATCTTTCCATCAGAGCTGCTCTTCTTTTTCATGAACATAGTGTAACAGAGGTTATGGTTATTGACAATAGTTATAATATATGCTATGATGTACTAATGAATACATTATCGCCAACTGTTCCGCAAGAAGTTGAACACCTCTTAGACGAGAGAGTCTTAGAAGTTCATGCTAAATTCGCTGAAATGGATTACGATAACTTACTGAAAATCACCCAGCTAACTGCTGAGGGTTCCACAGATAGAGATAGTCGGAGATTCGGAGCTGTGATGATAGGTAGACCAGGTGCAGACCCAGAAGCTGGAGTTTCTGTATTTGCAAGCTCATATCAACAGGCGTGGAAGCCAAGCAAAGCTATTTCTGCTTTGTTTTTTCATGATGTTGTAAATCCTGACGGAGTTAGTATAATCCTTCCAAACAATAGCGGTTCTCAAATTTACTATGAGTTTTCCCCTGCTGAATTAGAGATAATGGACAACGGTAATATGCGTCCAATGTTTGAGAAGCAGATGAGAACTTTGGAGGGGTATATTGGAAATAGAGCGATTGGCGATGTAAGCCTGTCAGGTTTTTCTCAGGGGGGGCTTGTGGCTCTTGGAATGGCGGCA
>CAZTWI010000117.1:0-1553 GCA_964617685.1 uncultured Candidatus Saccharibacteria bacterium
TTACGGTTCGTTTATTCAGTAATAGGTGCTGGCATAAGCTATCTATTAGACGAATGGTATACGATATTCCCACGAAACCCAATTGCCAGAAGTTTCGGCCTGCTGCTTATAACATTCATCATTTTAATGAGTGTTTATTATCAGTTGACTAGATTCTTAGTAGTTTGGCCGCAAGCACCAGAGACAAGAGCGGTCTATAACCAGTCTGGTCTGTTACAATAATAAGATATAAGGAGTACGTGATAAATGAGTCCCGTTAGAAGTAATGGGATTTACCAATGAAGTATACGAAAAGGCTTATATAATAATAGGAAAGGATTTCTAACGGGATGAGTAAATTTGATCAAGCAAAAATGTTAATGAAGATGCGAAAAGTTCAAAAGGAACTGCAAAAAGAAATAGTCAGAGCCGAGGCTGGAGACGGTGCGGTAATTGTCGAAGTTAACGGCGAAATGAAGATCAAAAGTGTCACGATTGATCCGGAATCTGTAGATTTGGATGATATAGGACAGCTAGAAAATTGGGTAGAAGAAGCAGTTAAAGCCGCAATTGCACAAAGTCAGAAACTAGCTGCAGAGAAAATGCAGCCGATGATGGGTGGACTCGGTAATTTAGGTTTATAGATTTTGTTGAATTCTACTTTTAGAAAAATAATCCGGTTACTTTAGGAGTTTATAGTTTGAAAATACTGCCGAAGGCACTGACTGATTTAATTGACGCTTTGGGTCAGTTGCCTGGCGTTGGACCTCGAAGCGCCGAACGCTATGCTTATTACATACTTAAATCTGATACTTCTAAAAGTGCAAAGCTTGCTGGTGCTCTTGATAATATCCATGCAGAAGTTAAACAATGTCCGGTGACCTATGCGTTGATTGATAAAGATCAGGATATATCTCCGCTTTATAACGACCCTTCACGTGACAAAACAGTTGTTGCTCTAGTGGCAGAACCGCTTGATATTGTTTCATTAGAAAAAACTTCCTTATTCCATGGAACCTATCATGTGTTAGGCGGACTTATATCACCCCTTGACGGCATAGGACCGGAACAGCTCCATATACCCGAACTTATCGCGCGAATCAAAAAAGACAAAGTCAAAGAAATAATCCTAGCCACAAACGCAAGTGTAGAAGGCGAAACGACCGCACTCTATATTCAGCAGCAATTTTCTGAAACTGAAGTCGATGTTGAGTTTACGAAATTAGCAAGGGGTTTACCAATCGGTATTGATTTAGAATATGCAGATCAAATTACACTCGGACGCGCATTGGAAGGCAGACAGAAGTTGTAAGTGTTATACTACTAAATAACAGATGAGTCCCGTTAGAACCAAAAAACAATCTAATACAGGTATAGCTGAACTCTACTTAAATTTCAATAAATATACTATGAACTTAGAGAGGTTCTAACGGGATGAGTGAATATTCAAAAATCCAAGAAGTAGTAAAACCCGCTAAACACATTGTTATCTTGCAGGCCGACAACCCAGACGGCGATAGTTTGGGCAGCGCACTTGCGTTGGAGGCTATTTTGTCTGACATGGACAAGGTAGT
>CAZTWI010000117.1:1563-2101 GCA_964617685.1 uncultured Candidatus Saccharibacteria bacterium
AGGTAGTTACGCTGGTATGCGCGGTTGATATGCCTGCTCATTTAAGATACTTGAGCGGTTGGGACAGAGTAGTCAAGGACGTTCCAACTCAATTTGATATCACAATAATCGTCGACACAAGTTCAGATACTCTGTTTGGAGATTCTAATACTAAAAGGGAATTCGAGTGGATCAAAACAAAACCAGTCATAGTCCTAGATCACCATACTGAAACAGATGAATTATCTTTTGCCACGCTCAGCTTCAACGAGCCTGTTGTAGCAACAAGCGAGTTAATCCATAAGATCGCAATAGATCTTGGCTGGCCTTTGCCGGTTGATGCCTGCGAAATGCTTGCTGTATCAATTATGTCCGACAGTATGGGGCTGACCACCTCGGCAACTACTCCTGACAGCTTCCGGGTTATGGCCGACTTGGTAGAAAGAGGCGTAGATCTTGCGAAATTAGATAGCGCGCGCCGCGAACTCATGAAAAAAGAACCTAAACTAATTCCATATAAAGGCGATCTACTCAATAGAGTGAAGTTCAGCAGCGATGG
>CAZTWI010000118.1:0-1137 GCA_964617685.1 uncultured Candidatus Saccharibacteria bacterium
GGTATCGAAAACTATAGTCGCTATTTATCTGACAGAGAAGAGGGTGAACAGCCGGCGACTTTACTTGATTATTATCCAGATGACTTTTTGCTGTTGATTGACGAGTCGCACATGACCATGCCTCAGATACGAGGTATGTATAACGGTGATCGCGCCAGGAAAGAAGTGCTGGTAGACTATGGTTTTAGACTGCCTAGTGCTTTGGATAATCGTCCGTTAAAGTTTATAGAGTTTGAAAAACATATAAATCAAGCGATTTATGTTAGCGCAACGCCGGCAGAATATGAATTATCACGCACCCCACCGCCAGCCCAACAGGTCATACGGCCAACCGGTTTGATAGACCCTAAGATTGACATTCGTCCGGTGGAACATCAGGTTGATGATTTGATTGCAGAGATTCGTGACACCGTCTCTAAGCATCAAAGAGTATTGGTAACTACACTTACAAAACGAATGAGTGAAGACCTGACTGACTATCTGAAGGATTTGAATATGAAAGTGGCGTATTTGCACAGCGAGGTAGATACGCTGGATAGGACGGATATATTAAGAGATCTGAGGATGGGTGTTTATGATGTTTTAATAGGAATTAATCTGCTTCGCGAAGGGTTGGATTTGCCAGAAGTAAGTCTGGTAGCAATCCTAGATGCTGACAAGGAAGGTTTCCTTAGAAGCGAGCAGGCACTAGTACAGACAATCGGCAGGGCGGCTAGACACCAAGAAGGCCGAGTCATTATGTATGCCGACGTGATGACCAAGAGCATAACGGCAGCGGTACGGGAAACTGATCGCCGTCGTAAAATTCAAGAAGCCTATAACAAAGAACATGGGATTACACCTGAAGGCATTTCTAAAGCTATGAGTCGCGGAGCCGAAAGAAGCCAGCCTAAAGAAGTTAAATCGCAAATAGACTTGAGGAAAATTCCAAAAGAAGAATACCAGCATTTGATTAATGACTTGTCTGGTCAGATGAAGTTAGCAAGTGCTAACTTAGAATTCGAGAAAGCCGCAGAACTTCGGGATTTAATTTCAGAAATTAAATCAAAGATTTGATACTAAACAGCTTAAGCTTGACATGTGGAGGATAATAAATATAGAAGAGGTAACTTAACTTTTAGCTCAGATGCGGGCTGG
>CAZTWI010000118.1:1147-2049 GCA_964617685.1 uncultured Candidatus Saccharibacteria bacterium
AGGCATGGTAGATAAAATAACTCACAAAATAAGCTACATCGTAGCATCGATCGTACTCATGACGGCTCAAATGACGCCGTTTTTTGTTTTTGCACCAAAAGCCGGTGCTGACGGAAACGGAAGTTCTGTCGAATGTCTAGATACTACACCGAATGTAGCGGGTAGCATAACAGGAACAAAGGACGTAGTAGTTTATAACGCTGGTACTGGTTACGTTATTGACGGAGTCTGTATCAAAAGTGGTCAAGGTATGTTTGATGGCGAAAAGCATTCAGGAGTTCTAAGCAACGGAACCTATGAAGATAGTTGTTATACAGTGACAGGAGTAGGAACCCAAACCGTGACAGTAACCCGTATTGGGGACGGCCCTGACTGTAAAGATATTAGCCATATCGATGCCGTAGTTAAACCAATCAAAGGCAGTATTAAAGTTATAAAGGACGCCCAACCAAACAGTACTGACGACTTTAAGTTTACTGTCAAAAAAGGAGGGTCAACCGTAGATACCTTTGAACTTGAAGATGACGGGGACAACAATGACGGTCAGAAAGACAACAAGACCATCAATGATCTCGCAGCAGGCACCTATGTAGTTACCGAGAGTCCAGAGAAGTCGGGCTGGGTACTGCATGACATTGTCTGCAGCGGCGGAGCAAATATCACCAAGGATGTTGCCAATAAAAAAGTCACTATTGCACTTGTTGCCAACGAAAACGTAATCTGTACTTTTGTCAACAAACCAGCTCCACAATACGGGGAAGTCAAGGTAAACAAGTGGACTGACATAAACGGCGACGGCGACTATAAGGACAGTAAAGAGAAGGACAACCCCAACGCCAATAGTTTAGGTTTTCTCTGGGGTCTGGACGCTGAAGCAGTTGATAACTTAATGGGGACCACTC
>CAZTWI010000119.1:0-1678 GCA_964617685.1 uncultured Candidatus Saccharibacteria bacterium
AAAAGGAATTAATTATACAATTGCCTTCCCTTATCTTAAGTTCTCTGTTAGGTATATGTCTTGCCTGGGTGGGTTGCGGGGTATGGAGTCTTGTATGGATGTATTTGTGCCAGGCATCGTTATTAGCTATCCAGTTATGGTTCAGAACAGGCTGGCGGCCAGATTTTATTTTTGACAAAAAGCGGTTTATCAAGCATTTTAATTTTGGATATAAGATCATGCTTTCCGGCTTAATTGATACTGTATATAGCAATGTTTACAATCTAATAATTGGGCGGATATACCCTGCAGCTCAATTAGGTTATTATACCCGGGCAATGGGTATGCGTCAGTTGCCAGTTCAGAATTTGGCCAGCGCTTTAAATAAAGTAACCTTTCCCATATTTTCAAGTATTCAGCATGATAATGAGCGCTTAAGGCTGGCTTATAAAAAGATTATACAGCAGGTGATTTTTTGGATTGCCCCGTCATTGATAATATTGGGTATAATGGCTGAGCCTCTGTTCACGCTTTTGTTTACGGATAAATGGTTGCCCGCTGTTCCTTATTTCCAGATTCTTTGTGTTCCTGGCATATTATTTCCCTTACACAGCTATAACCTGAACATCCTAAATGTAAAAGGAAGATCGGATTTATTCTTTAAACTGGAGCTTATCAAAAAGGCTTTCGTTACGATTGGACTTGTTCTGGCCATCCCCTTTGGAATTTATGGACTATTATACTTCCAGATCATATCTTCTCTTTTCAGCTATTTCGTGAATTCCTGGTATAGCGGAAAAATGATCAATTACGGGGTAAAAGATCAGCTTTGGGATATTATGCCAATCATTCTCCTTTCTTTGATCATAGGGATTTTTGTATGGTTCATAGACTCACAAATATTGAAGCCATCTGGCTGTAATGATTTTGGCAGGATGAGTATAGGACTAGTAGTATATTTCTTTGCTTATTTGGGTATGAGTATAATTTTAAAAATTCCGTGTATTGATGATTTTAAAAAATTGGTCTTTAAAAAATGATACCTGTTACTCAGCCGTTTTTACCTCCTAAAGAAGAATATGAAGCCTATTTATCGGGTATTTGGCAAAGGAATTGGCTTACCAATATGGGTCCTCTTGCCCTTGAACTGGAACTTCAACTAAAGCAATACCTTACATTAGAACACCTGCTTTTTGTTACCAATGGAACGGTAGCCCTGCAAATGGCTATAAAAGCATTAGATCTGAAAGGAGAGATCATTACTACTCCTTTTTCCTTTGTAGCGACTACTAGTAGCATAGTGTGGGAAGGGTGCGCGCCTGTTTTTGTAGATATTGATGAAAAGACCTTAAATATTGATGCTGCACAAATTGAGCAGGCAATTACAGATAAAACTTCTGCAATCCTCGCTACGCATGTATATGGTAATCCATGTGATGTTGTAAGGATCGAATCAATAGCCAAAAAGCATGATTTAAAAGTAATTTATGATGGAGCACATGCCTTCGGCGTAGATATAGATAGGGCTCCGGTTTTCTCTTACGGAGACATTTCCATTTGTTCTTTGCATGCTACTAAGCTTTATCATTCCATAGAAGGCGGATTAGTTGTAACTAAAAATGAGTTTTTACATCAAAAGTTAAAGTATGCTAGAAATTTTGGGATTTCCGGATTTGATTCCTTTGCAGAATTGGGGATT
>CAZTWI010000119.1:1688-2032 GCA_964617685.1 uncultured Candidatus Saccharibacteria bacterium
TGGGTCTGGCGAATCTAAAATATATTAATGATATTCTTGAGAAACGACGAGCCTTAACAGAATTGTATGATAAATATTTTGATGAGAGCCCCATCCGAAAGCCGTGTTGGAATGATAATGCAAGTAAAAATTATGCATACTACCCAATAATTTTGGAGTCAGAAGAAGTATTATTGAAGGTAGCGTTTAAATTACAGAACCGGAATATTCAAACCAGACGATATTTCTATCCAAGTCTTGCTTCAGCACTACCCTACCTCAAACCCCAATGCTTACCTATTACAGATCAAATCGCTAAACGTGTTTTATGCTTACCATTATACTTTGAGCTTACAGAAAAAGAG
>CAZTWI010000120.1:0-337 GCA_964617685.1 uncultured Candidatus Saccharibacteria bacterium
AGAACAGGCTAGTAAATTACCAGATGAGTCCAACACATTTAAACACTTTTATAGACACGGAATACGGCGGACCTGAGGTATTTTTACTTCAAACGCTGCTAAGGTTTCCTCAGGCGCCGGGCGAGGACGGCGAATTCGGTAACGCGATTCACGCAAGTCTAGAGTGGTATCAAAACAGAATTAAAAAATCAGAATCACCAGTAAAGATCGAGCTGCTGATAAAAGAATTCGACAGACAGCTAGCTAAAAGATACATACCGGCTGACAGGATGGATGATTTCCGTATGCGCGGGCACAAGGCGCTTCACCTCTATGTAGAAGCCCGCCAATCTATGTT
>CAZTWI010000120.1:347-1994 GCA_964617685.1 uncultured Candidatus Saccharibacteria bacterium
GTTAGAGATTGATAAAGATTCTAAAACTGTTAAGGTCGTCGATTTCAAAACAGGCAAAGCACACGCAAAATGGAATAGAGAAATAAAGCTAGTCAAATATAGGCAGCAGCTGTATTTTTATAAATTCTTAATTGAAGGATCGCATAGCTGGAGTAATTATAAAGTTACTGAGGCAAGATTAGAGTTTGTCGAACCAGATTCAAATGGCAAAATAGTTGGACCGCTGCAAATTCAGTTCGACCCAGTCGAAGAAAAGGAAATGAAGGAACTCATCCAGATAGTATGGGAACGAATCCAAAACCTGGATCTCCCGGACATATCAGGTTTTTCAGCAGACTATAACGGCGTAAATAATTTTATTAAGTTTTTGGCAAGTAAATAATTATTTACTTGCCTTGATAAGCTTCCTGTGTAGAATAAAACTATGGAACTACTTGGCAGAAGAAAACCTGATTTAATTACAGATAGCATTGCATTTGCCAAAGAACTTGCACTAAGAAAAGGAGTAGGGTATGCCGATAGATAACGTACAGCGGTTTGAATGGCTGCGTGATGATGCGCTATACCTTCAAGGCTTAGCCGACAAAGGCGCAGATATCGATGAAATAAACGAACTGACCAATATTCTAAGGACCGATATACAGTATGGATTTCCGGTGAGTTTGACCGGCGGGCTAATTGAGGTAGGCGCTATTAATGAGGATTTACAGGAAACAAGAATGTTCGTTCCAAACGAAACGGAAGTATCAGGTGTGTACCAGGGAATGACCTGGAGGCCGGAGGCTATAGCTTATCCTGACGGGACAAGTGAAGTAACCTGGAGATTATGCCACTCAATCGGCGCAGAAGATGTTGCCTATACAGATTTTCAGGGTAATGGAGTAAAGCTTACTCCTGTTAGCAACATAACAACAGAAGGCTCGAATATAGAACTAATGTCGCCTATCGGTATACATGATTACCGTAGAATAGCGCTGGACGGCGTTTGTCTAAAAATAGATCAGATAGCGATGGATGATGACATAGAGCTACATGAAAAAGCTGAAAGAATTGCAAAATTATTCAGAATATTAAATCCCGAAGAGAAAGGTCCTGAAAAGGCCCGCGATATCAGACAGAGGGTTAGCTATCTGAATGAACTTGGACTTTTTGACGACTCTTTAGTCTCCAGCCCGATTGCTATTTCCAGACAAGAAGATGAAACTACAATGTTAAAGGCCGAAGAAGGAAACATTATGGCAAAAATTCAATATGTATCAATTGACGAAGCTGTGTCTGACAGGGGTGAATGGATTGATAGAACTTCCTGTATTAGCTACGAGATAGAGCTTCCAGACTTTGGGCATGTTTCAGTTCCGCATATTCCAGGCATCACAAAGATTTACAACCTAGTCTAGGATTAGTAAATATAGCTGAAGTAACTAGCCGGCAGCGTCCGAGTCGTGTGGACATAGCGGCCTTTATGGTTCATTTCGCTGATTGTAACCGTGCCGTCAGCATTGACTGACTCCACATACACTACGTGATTTCCTTTTTGCCCAATCGCACCAGCTCTTGGGGTTGAACCGGTTGCAATACCTTGAGCAGCCGCTCTTGATACCCATGTGCTGGCATTTCCAAGGTTATTCGGCATGTCCGGGCGGCGGT
>CAZTWI010000121.1:0-1979 GCA_964617685.1 uncultured Candidatus Saccharibacteria bacterium
AAGCTATTTTCTATTGCATAACGTATCCCAGTGTTTACACCGCCAGCAAAACCAAGATTTTTATTATTTTTCAGAATTATAACTTCCGGAAAGTTTTTCTCTATAGTTTTAACAAAATTATCACTTGAATTATTGTCTACGGCAATAAGGGTATGAGAGGCCGTCTGTTTTTTCAGCGCATTAATACAGTTCAGGGAATCTTCCTCCCCATTCCAGTTCAGGACGACAACAGCCGTATTTAATTGTTTATTCATAGCTAACTCATCTATAATGATACAAGACTATTCGCATGAAGAAACTTTTTAGTAAACAAAACAGAGCACTTTTGTCTGAGTTGGTCCGTACTGATTTCAAATTAAGGTATCAGGGATCGGTTCTGGGCTACGCTTGGTCGTTGCTTCGACCGTTGTTTATGTTTGCAATTTTGTATCTGGTTTTTGCGGTAATTTTTAAGGTAGGAAAAGACATACCAAACTTTCCGATTTACCTACTACTGGGTATTGTTTTGTGGAACTTTTTTGCAGAAATGACGCAACAAAGTCTAGGGTCTATTGTTGGACGGGGTGACTTGATTCGTAAAATTCGTATTCCACGATGGATGATCATAGTTTCTGCCAGTATTGGCGCGTTAATAAATCTGGGCTTAAATCTTCTTGTAGTTTTGATTTTCGTTTTCATAAGCGGTATGGATTTACTAGCTACAAGCATCTTCTTACCGTTATTTGTGTTAGAGATCTACATATTTGCCCTAGGAATCGGCTTGCTTTTATCGGCACTTTTCGTAAAGTACAGAGACATTAGTTATATTTGGGATGTTTTTTTGCAAGCTGGATTTTATGCAACCCCGATTCTATATCCGTTGAGCTTAATTACGAACACCACAATACAGAAACTAATTTTTCTAAATCCAATGGCGCAAGCTATTCAGGGTGCCAGGAACGTCTTTGTTACACCAGAAGCAATAACTATAAATAACGTCTGGCAAAACCAATGGGCTTTTTTGATTCCATTAACTATGGTGTTTGCTACTTTGGTAATTGGCGTATTGTACTTCAAGAGTCAAGCTAAAGATTTTGCGGAGAATTTGTAATGGCAGATAGCAACGAAATAGCAATCAAGGTAAGTAACGTATCTAAATCCTTTAAGCTACCGCATGAGAAAAATACCTCCGTTAAAAGCTTTATAGTAAATCCGTTCAAAAAGCGTACGTTCGAGAAACAAGAAGTATTAAAAGATATTAGTTTTGAAATAAAAAAAGGTGAGTTTTTTGGAATAGTAGGACGTAATGGAAGTGGCAAAAGTACTCTGCTGAAACTCCTGGCAGGGATATATTCACCAGACAAAGGTCACATACAAATTAACGGTAAGCTGACACCTTTTATTGAACTTGGCGTAGGGTTTAATCCAGAGCTTACTGGTCGTGAAAACGTCTTCCTGAATGGCGCACTACTAGGCTTTAATCGTAAAGAAATGAATGTAATGTATGACGAGATTGTTGAATTTGCAGAGCTTGAAAAATTTATGGATCAAAAGTTAAAAAATTATTCTTCTGGCATGCAAGTTAGACTGGCTTTCTCCATAGCAATAAGAGCAAATAGTAATATATTAGTACTTGATGAAGTTTTGGCTGTGGGCGATGCATCGTTTCAAAAAAAATGCCTGAGGGTGTTTGATCAATATAAGTCTAGCAATAGAACAATTGTTTTAGTGACTCATGAGATGGAGGTAGTTAAAAAATACTGTGATAGAGCAATACTAATAAATAACGGAGTGCTTGAATCTGAAGGTGATCCTCAAAGCGTCTCTAATGAATATGTAAAGTTAAATAAATTCTCAATTGATAAGGATTTATTTGAAGAGAACGAAAAAAGAAACGCAGCTACAGCGACAAAGATAGCTTTATCAGATACTGAGGGTAAATACGGAGAAAAAATTGAGGTAAAAATCCGAGGCTGATCCATATACAGTGGCTGTTCAAG
>CAZTWI010000122.1:0-1972 GCA_964617685.1 uncultured Candidatus Saccharibacteria bacterium
CACGCTTTCAACCTTGTGTGTGACAAATTCCATTTCATCATCAGAATTAGCATAAACGGTGAAATACAGTCCAAACCTAAAGAACCGTTCTTCGCCGACTTGTAGCTTGTCTCTGAGCTCTTCAGCATCTTGAATAGCAGATTGTTTGCCTGGGTCCCTCACCTTTCCCTTATCAGTGTCGATTTGAATTCCAGCTTCCAGCTGCCCTACTTTTTTACGCAGATTTTCCAGTACAACCTGACTCTCAACAGGATAAATAAATATAGACAAGTCTATAACTTCGTCCATATTGACCATGCTGGACAGCCAGCCTGTGTATATTTGCCGGGGATAGCCGTAAACGTAGTAAGTTCTTGCAATCCGCGTGCCGATTTTGAACTGCTTAGACTCAAATTCCAGGCTTGCCGGCGCAATAAAGTCGCGAAGAGCTGTAACTCCCTTTTGGAAAGCAGCCTGGACCTCTGCTTGTTCTTGGGCTTGCTGCATCTGTGCGGCAACAATTGGATCAACAACCTTCGATTTTTTAGACATATAAGCTCCTTTGGAGGTAGACAGTAGACAGTAGACAGTAGACAGCTATAAACCAGCTACTTTTCATAAATAGGCTCAATTTGGAGCAGAACTGTAAACTGTAAACTGTAAACTGTAAACTTGCAGTTTTCATATGTCCATTTCCCGTTCTAACTGGGGCTGGTTAGCCTGGCCTTCGCCTTTGGTCACAACCGGAGCACTCATATCTTTAAAGTTATGCAGCTTTTGCCTTGTGGCCGTATCCGGGTTATAGGCGTCGTAATAAAGCTCTATCAGCTCTTGGGTGTCCAGAGGAACAGAATTAACACCGCACTGCTGCAGTCCGGCCATGACCGCTTGGATTCGGTTGCGGAGCTCAGTCTTACCTTTCTCTAAATCCTGTTCGTTTATCGTTACTCTTTCTTCCTTTTTGCCGAATATGCTAGTAAAGAAGCTCTTAGAAGCCTGAACGGCTTTTTGCGCATCAATTTCACTAAAGAAAGGAATCACAATGTAGAATTTTTTATCCATAATATTGGTCTGCATTGATATGTCGTTCATGAAGCCAATGTAGTCTTCCATCAGAAGCGCAAGCAGCATGTTGTCGTGTTCAGAGCGAATTTTGTCTAGTTTTTCTATATACGGCCTCATGTCCACTTTCTGGCTGCGCACGAATATCTGAATAGGAAAATACAAGGAATTTAGAAATCCCTGATAACTGTACTCTACGGCTTCGCGCTCTTCCGGGCTCATTAAGTCAAAGTTTATACTCTGGCAGGCAATAACAGCCCTGAAACTACCATCATTCATAATTACAATTCCGTCTCTAATTTCAGCAATCTGAAGAGTATTTTGAGTGCTGTTTTGGTTGCTTTTAGCTACAACCGGTTGAGGACCGGTTGGCGCGGGCGTTTGCCCGGGAGCAGGTTGCATGTTTTGTTGGTTTGGATTCATCTATAGCGTATTCCCACCGATGGAGCTTTGCTTAACGCAAGGATATAACTACTTCGCCGTCGTCAGGGCCTTTTTTATTGGCCTGCCTGCTCAGAGTTTCCACGTTAAGGTCGTTGCTTTTGGCTAGGTTTAGTATATCAGGGTTAGGAGTAGCTGTCATTGGTGCTTGTGGTTTTATTTCCTCGCTTTCTTTTTGGTCCCGGGTCTGGCCGTTTGGATCTATTATTTTTTCATGGCGAGGGATTGTTTGCATAGCATCGCGTTCTTTTTTCTTGTGGGCAACATCCAGCAGCTCTTCTTCGGTCATTTGGGTGTCATCAGTTTGAGTTTGTTGTAGTTTCTGCGCAGTTGAGGCCGTTGCTCCCGGGGCCACAACTGTATTTGACTGAAAAACCGCTAACGACGGGTCGGTTGGCGCCGGCTGGTTATGCATAAACCAAAAATCCTGATTACCCTGGGTCGTGCCGGTACTTTTATGGCTAGCGCCCGTTGCACTGCCGTGTGTCTG
>CAZTWI010000123.1:0-1948 GCA_964617685.1 uncultured Candidatus Saccharibacteria bacterium
CATGTTTCAAACCACGCTAAAGCAATTCCAAAATAAAGCCACATTAACTTATCTCCTCCAATACGTTTTCCTCTCATCATTAGATTTACAGCATAGATACACATTCTCCTCATTGGTATCTGAAAGTTCTATGAGCAAACACAAAATAAAGGGTGTAACGAAATGTCAATCGACTACACAAAGCAACAATGGGCAAGTTCCAACATCAATTCAGACAATGGAAACTATCAATTGAAAGGGATGGAGTTGGCAAAGGGAATCTGTGCTTATCAGAAGGAGGTCATGTTGAGAGAGGGTAAACTGTGGACCAACATGCACGAGATAAGTTGCTTTCCTGCTATGAATGGGCAGGTATTGAATGACATCCAAATGGGTTTGGGACCTCTTAAAAAGACTTGCAAGAAGGATTTGTTGTTCAGGGAAAAGTGTGAAACAGTTCCATATGACAACAATGCCATCAATGAAACCCTTTCGAGAGTTGGATCGTTTTGGAAGGCAATTCTAGATTGGTCCAAGTTTGAGAAATACACTTCAAAGGAATATCAACAGATTGCACAGGATTATCAAAAGCACAACATTGAGACTGATCCAGAGGGAGTGAACAATCCTGATGGCACAAACATTGGTGGAGAATGCAGAGAAGGAGCAGAGTATTGCGTCCTAAATGATCCCGATTCCATCTATTACAGGCCTCCAAATGAATCTGATATTGGAGCTGGAGATGATATCCCTGATGGTCAAGGTGACACTGAAACCACAAATGCTGGAGTTTACGTTGTCATTGGTGTCGGTCTCTTGTTTGTAAGTGTTTTCATAATGTATAAAATGGCATAAACAATTCTAAAGTGTTTTTTCTTGAATGCTCAGCAAGAATATAGCGTCAGCAGTGAGACCTGCACAGAATGAATCTGTTGTCATCCCAACCTTTGGAATTCCAGAGCCTCAGAATCAACCTTCAGATCCAGATCCAGAAGTTCCAGAAGATAACACAGGAATTGCAAACAACGATGAACTGGAAGGAGAGAGACCCGAAATGACCAATCTTGATTTTAGAATGGAGCAGTGCCTTGGTCAGGGAAGAACTTGGGATGAAGATAGAGGTTTCTGCTTGTTGAAAACTGAAAACTCCACCCTCACTGATTCAGCACAGGAAAAACTGAAGGAAGTTGTATGGGAGGGAGTGAAAACACTTGAAGGAGAAGAGTTGAAGAAGGCTAGATGTTTAACCATCAAGGGAGAACCAGGCTGTGAAAAGGTTTACGAAGCATATCAACTCCAAGGTAAGGAAATAATTGCAGCCCAGAAAGAGGTAAACAGCATCAACACCATCTTTGTTCTTGTAGGTATTGTGGGAGCCATGTATTTTGTGATGAATTATTGAACAAAGGTTTTCTAAGTTCTTTTTGTTGAATGTCTGATTGGGAAGAAAATGCAAATCTCCTTAAAGCCCAGAGGAAACACGATTGTCAAGAAGCAGGAAAGATTTGGATATCTGCTGGAAGTGGTATGTGTACAACTACTGCCGAACTTGCTGCATTGAAAGAGGGCAATTCTCAGAACTTGGACCCAAGCAGGGTAAGTAACGATTACTTTGAAGAGAATCCAGTGGAAACTTGGTCAAAGAAGAAATGTGATTTATTTTCAAGCATTGGCAATTACTCTTGGAACACAGGGTTGAATCAGTGTGTTTACCAGTTTGCAGAGCAGAAGAAGCAGTGTAATGCACAGGCAGGTAAGAGATGGGATCAGGTATTGCACAAGTGTGAGGACGATCCAAGCAACGTTGACGACGCTCCAAAAACTGGTTTCGAAAGCAAGAAGAAGGAAGAGAAAGATGACACTTCCCTTGTCATCGGTGCTGTTGCTGGATTGGCTGTAATTTGTGGTTTGGGTGTATTTGTTTGGTTTACAAGAACATAAAACTCAAAGAGTATTGTCACCAAAAATG
>CAZTWI010000124.1:0-1891 GCA_964617685.1 uncultured Candidatus Saccharibacteria bacterium
TGGCAAAAGTTAGAGCAGTTATTCACTGAAACGCCTTATATTGATGAGGAAGTTTTTAATCAAGAAAAACCAGGTATCAAAGCCGTCACAAATGTTACCTACGGATGGCGCCGGCTAATAAGAGATTTGTATTACAGCGCGAAGCATACGCTGGGAGCTATGACTATTGAGCGGACGGGCAAAAAAGAAGTTAGCGCCGAGACAGAAGTTGAAGCACGATACTACACTATGAAAGACGGTCAAAGGCATGTCTTCAAGATGAATGGTACGTATGAATACGAATTTAAAAAAGTCGCGGGCCGTTGGAAAATCGACTCCTTAAGACTTAAAGTAAATCAGAAATCATTCTCGCCAATTGGCGCTTAAAAAGGGCATAGGGTTAAGCGGCCAGGGTTTAGGTAGGTCGCAGTCCTGAATTCTCTTTCTAGCCTCTGATCTCTCTGACTGTTACAATAGTGCTTATGAATATACTGTTGGTTTCGGCTCATGATGACACTAAATCTTTCATCGCTACTCTGCAGAATTCTGCCTTGAGTGTGCTTGGACGTACCGAAAACAATATCAGTGTTACAGACTTGTATGCCCAGTCTTTTAATCCAGTTGCTTCAATAATTGATTTCAAAACTAGTTCCGGTACGCATGCTAATTACATGTTCGAGCAGCAAAGAGCAGTTAATATCGGCAACGGTTTTAGCCCTGATTTAGAAGCAGAAATGCAAAAAGTTAAAGATGCTGATATGCTTATAATTCATTTTCCGCTTTGGTGGGGCGGCGCTCCGGCAATCTTAAAAGGCTGGTTTGAAAGAGTTTTGGCTATGGGCTTTGCCTGGGATAGTGATAATCGTTACGAAAAAGGGTTGATGAAAGGCAAAAAAGTTCTTCTAGTCATATCCGCAGGGGATCCGGAATCTTACTACACCGCGGAGGGAATGCACGGCGCAACAGTTAATCAGCACTTATATGGATTAACACACAGGACTTTAGCTTTTTGCGGTTTTGACGTGCTGAAACCATATATTATTCATAACGTGACGGCTGCCAGCAAAGAAGAACTGGAATCAAGAATAGAAAACTACAGATCGATACTTGATTCACTTGGCAACTATAATAATTATTTATACAAACACTAACTCTAGATAGGGCTATCTTTAAGTTTGAGCATCCAGCCGATGAATGTCGCTACAGGATGGATTAAAAACCAAACTGCAAAGATTGTTAAGTATTCGCCGAAACTTAAAGACACAAAAGGCGAACTCATAAAAAGCGCGCCGACTATGTAATCGATCTGATCAAAAGGGAACCAGCTTTTACCACTTTGAATAGAAAGCTGACGCTTAAAGAAACTTTCAATTGCGTCTCCGGCTAATGCTCCGAATCCCAGAGATGCTCCCATCAAAATGACTATTGGATTACTATAGTCAATTGATCTTGATATAGTTTCCGCCCATTCAAAATTAGAGTAAAGAATCATTTGAAGCACGGTCACGGCTATTGCTGAAATGATTCCAGCTACAAATCCTCTCACTGTTTTATGGTCTCCAAAGATTCGTTTACTCCGGAAGGTTTTACCTCTGTCAATCGGCATTCCTAAACGACTTAACAGCGGAATTTTGTTTGCAAAGACAGGAGCGCTGTTAGCAATTCCTGCCGGTAGAAAAAACCATAATGCAAATAATATTATTCCCATAACTTATTTTCTCCCAAACGCGTTTCTAAGCTTATTTATTTTAGGATAGAACAGCGATGGAATTGACGGCCGACTAAAGACCAATTTAGAAGTTTTAAGCTGTTTTAATAATTCGTCTGCGTCTTTCGGCCGTGATTGAATAATAGTATAGGTCTGTCCCAGACCCCTCGCTCCATGAGCATCGCTATTGGCGATTACAACCTT
>CAZTWI010000125.1:0-1878 GCA_964617685.1 uncultured Candidatus Saccharibacteria bacterium
CGAAGCAGTCAGCGCACGACGGGCCGTCCACGTACCGGACGATCGTGGGGCGACGTTGGGCGTCCTGTGCGAGCCGGGCAGAGTGCATCGTCGGGAACACCGCGATGACCCAGCCCGTCTCGTCGACCAGCTCGACACGTTCAGTGATGCGGATGCCGTTCACGACGCGGCCTCGGACGGAGCCAGGAGGTCGGCGACCGGTACGTCCAGGGCCGCTGCGAGAGCGTGCAGCGTCTTGAGGGACGGGTCGAACGTGCCCGACTCAGCGCGGACGACGGTGGAGACGGACACTCCGGCGGTGAAGGCGAGCGCCTCGTGGGTCATGCCCTTGTCGTGGCGGCTCTGCCTGATCCGTTGTGCTAGGTCGTGTGCCATGTCTCAACTGTGCCATGTCACACACCGTAGGTCAAGTGGCACTTTTGCCGTGGCACTCTTGACGCATTACGGGAGGTGCGGGATCATTCCCACATGAGCACGATCACAGACCTAACCGACTTCCGGCTCCGTCAGCTCGGCCCAGAGCCATGGGGCAACCTCCTCGCTCGCGCACGAGAGGGGGCCGGCTACACGCTCCGCGATGTCGCCGACCTCCTCGCCGGACACGACGGACTCAGCCGGGGCACCATCAACCGCCTGGAGCAGCTCGACGAGGCACCGACCGATTCAGTGGCACGCCGTCGGGCGTTCCAGCTCCTCATCGTCTACGGCTACAACCCGTCACAGCTCGGGCTCGGCCCCGATGACGCACCTACCGTTGTCGACCTCCGCGCCCTTCGCGACCTGGGGATCGACGCATCTGGATGGTTCATCGGATCCGACGACGGTGACGTGAGTCGTCCGGCCCTTCTTGCAGCGTGATGCTCGACCCCTCACACCCTCCCGCCGATGGTCCTGGCATCGACGAAGGGGGTCACACCATGCACACGCTCAGCAAGCTAGCGATCCGATACGTCACGCTCCGGCGGGACTCCGGGCACCTCAACGAGAGGTCCGCCCAACAGGTCCAGGCACGGCTCCTCGACTTCGCCAAGTCCGCGCCGGCCAACCCGCGGTCGGTTCGTCGCAAGCACGTTGAGCGGTGGATGGCCAAGCCCGACCTCTCCGCTCACTACAGACGCGGTCGACTATCGGCGCTCCGCAACTTCTGCCGATGGTGTGTCGGGCACGGCCACATGTCCAGCGACCCGACCCTGCTCGTTGAGTCTCCCCGCGTGGTCGATGCGGTACCCAAGCGGCTCCGACCCGACGAAGCCACCGCCCTGGTGCGGGTCGCATCGGCCGACCCTCGCACGCTGCTCATCGTGCTCCTCATGCTTCAGGAGGGACTTCGGCGAATCGAGGTGTCGAGGCTCGACATCGAGGACATCGACTTCGCCGATCGGACCCTCACCGTGCGAGGCAAGGGCGGGCGTGGAGCGATCACTGCAGTGCTCCCGATCTCAGCTGAGACGTGGATGGCGCTCACCGGCTACCTCGCTGTCGAGGGGCGTCGGAACGGGCCGCTGGTCCGCAACCGTGTACGGACCCATGGACGTCTGGCACCGGCGACCGTGTCCGAGCTCGTGACTCGAGCGATGATCGACGCCGGGGTGAAATCACCCGGCGACCCGTCTCGAACCGCGCACTCCTGCAGACACACCGCAGCCCATGACATCCTCGCTCGGACGAAGGACGTCCGGTCGGTGCAGCAGGCGTTGCGCCACAAGTCGGTGCGGTCGACCGAGGTGTACCTGCGTGGTCAGGTCGGCGATCTGCGCGAAGTCATGGAAGGCCGCACCTACCTGACAGGGGAAGCGGCGTGACTCACGTTCGTGGTGAGAGTGCTGACCCCGAACGCGCAAAGAGAGCCCCGTCCGACCCTTAGAGGTCCGGGCGGGG
>CAZTWI010000126.1:0-1863 GCA_964617685.1 uncultured Candidatus Saccharibacteria bacterium
TTCAGCGACCCCGATTTTGTCTATACTTCAAACAAGTTTGAAATCAGACAATAATCCTTGCAATGAGCCACTGGCTCATCTCACCCCGAACTTCTCTATTGAAAACAAGTTTCCATCGGAAGATTCGTTTCCAAACTGCCGCTGGCAGTTTTCACTCACTCCACCTTTTTGGGTGTCATGAATTAAAGTCACTAAACTATCCAAATCAAAAAGCCCCAAAAAGGGGCTACTTGATTTGGAGGGTCCAGTGAGACTTGAACTCACGACACCCTGCTTAAAAGGCAGGTGCTCTAACCGACTGAGCTATGGACCCGTAGGATTTGTTTTGCGTAGATAAAACAGAGGCAATTTTACCTTTTTAACTATTAATTGTCAACTAATGTTTGCTCTTGCCGTGTTTTCCATGTTGAGGTTTTTTATGCCCAAACAACACTGCCAACAGACTCAGGGCAAATCCTAGTGCAATTAATAGCGTTTGATAGTTATAAACTGTCTTCCAATGCTCATTATTAATACTCTCAACTAACCAGCTTACACCTGTCACTGATGGCAGAGTTAGCCATAACATTACAGCTAATATAACAACAATGAGCGTATTCAATAGAAGTGCAGTTCCTTTGGTTGTGCCACGAAAAACAAGTCCTGAAAAAATAATGGACAGCATAACAACCCCTAGACGGATGTAAGCCTCGCCGTCGCCAGGCACAATTGCTCCAGCCGTCGTAATGACAACCGGGTCCAGACTATTTAACAGCACTAGCCCGGCACAAGCTGCCAAGAACATGATACCGCCGTTAGCTTTAAAGAAAAACAGCATAAATAAAGGTAATCCTAGGAATAATATGATAGGCAATATTAGATCCATAAATTCAGTCTAACATAAGCAATTTTACCAGCGTAATTTAGAGCCGGTAACAATTTGCAAGCTATTCGCATTCCCACTGCTTAGCTCTAGTCCGTATTTTGCAGGCGATACGGGACAAAAAGTTTCCGGATATGTCTGCGGGGATACATTCTCGGCAATTGTTACTACTTCTTTTTCATCGTTCATCCAAATCATGTCTATCGAAAACCTCATGTCTTTCATCCAAAAACAATTTCGGTCTGAACTTTCTTCAAACACAAAAAGCAAACCTTGATCGTCCGTAATTGATTCCCTGCCCGATAAGCCTAGAGTACGTTCTGCTTGAGAATCCGCCATTTCAACTTTAATTTTCCCAGCAGGAGCGATCAGAATATCTGTATTATTCGATAAATTTACAAATAGTACATACCCAAAAATTACTAAAACTAAAAACCCAAAGACAAAATAAGAAATTCTGCTAAAAGAAGGCTGCTTAGGCGCCGACCCGGTCTCTTCTGGTGGTTTTCCGTGCGTTTTGTTCGACATACTCTACTATCTTAACCGCCACGTTGCGGCCTGTCACTTTTTCTATAGCAAATCCAGGGCTGGAATTAACTTCCAAAACAAGCGGGCCGTGGTCGCTGCGCATAATATCTACGCCGCAAACAGGTAGCCCCATGGCTTTGGCTGCTCTTTGGGCAGTTTTGCGTTCCTGCTCAGTTAATTTGACCGTTGTACCGGAACCGCCTTGGTGTATGTTGGAACGGAAATCATCATCCAAACCTTTGCGCTTCATACTGGCAACTACTTTGCCGTTTACTATAAATACGCGGATATCTTCGCCGGCTGATTCCTTGATAAACTCCTGCATCAAGATGTTTGTGCCGTCATCGTCCATAACGTGGAAGGCCTGCATAACGCTTCTAGCAGCCTTTTTGGTTTCTGCTAAAACAACCCCGTTGCCGTGAGTCCCGCGAGCTAATTTAATAACAACTGGCATTTCACCTAGCTCGTCGATC
>CAZTWI010000127.1:0-373 GCA_964617685.1 uncultured Candidatus Saccharibacteria bacterium
TGCTCAGTTGGGTCTTGGGCATTTGGAATGTTTAGTGCCTCTGTCATTGTGCTCCCTTTGTATATATTTATAACACAAAGTGTATTCTTAATCAATCTATCGGTCTAGGAACCCGGTCGGATTTTGGGCTGCACAGTTCCCATAGGGGGAATCGGTCAGTTTAGGAACCGTTTAACAGGGTAAAACGGAAAGAACCGTCCTTTCGGACGGTTCCAACCTGTTGTACCTTGCAATCGGCAATCATTCTTTCTTGGCGACCAAGGAGTGAAAGTGACTTTCGGTCATGGAACCCGGTAAGGGTTTTTCACTGCTTGGTCTGGCTCACGATAGCAGACGAGTTGCGAACCTCTAGCATAAGCATAGATAAGCGTCA
>CAZTWI010000127.1:383-1861 GCA_964617685.1 uncultured Candidatus Saccharibacteria bacterium
GCAACTCAATCTGTTACAGCCTTTATTGGCACTTAGTGCTGACTCTAAAAGTCAAAATTGGCTCCGGGAACTGGATTCGAACCAGCGACCTCGAAGTTAACAGCTTCTTGCTCTACCGCTGAGCTATCCCGGATTATTTCGAGGACAACCATCGGTTTTCCTCGACGCGCGGGACGCTGGAATAAATCCATCGTTCCGGCTGCTCTTTTCCCTTGGCTACAAAGCCTCAGTACAGAGGTAGATTATACGTTCATATGTTGTTATCGTCAACCAGGGAAACTATTTTGCAATTCTTATGTATGGTTTTCTCACAAAAAATTCAAGCCGCGTGACTTTTGGCGTAGGTTTAATTAGATGTGTATGCAAATGAACAACTGATTTCATAGAAGACTGAGAGGCTCGTGAATAAACATTATAGCCTTGAGTCTCGTAGCTGGAAATTAGCCCTACATATTCAACTGCTTCGTTTGCATCCAAATCGCCAAGTGTATCGGTGTGCTTCTTTGGAATTACCATCAGATGATCCTCGACTCCTTGTGAATCCCAATGAGAATATGGGTACTTATTGATCAGAACATAGAAGCTTTTGGTAGTCTGGATTATACGTTCCGGTTCGCGTTCAATTAGACAGAAGACACAGTCTTTATAATGATCTGTCTTCAAATCCTGACGATACTTTAATGTTTCTTTTCTGGATCTCGTGGCCATCCTAGTTGTAGACTTTCTGCTGATCTTGAACGGCAGACGAACTTAATTGTTCTCTCAACATTTTATTTAGTGCTTGTCTTCCGTTTGTAGATTTAAGATATTTTTCTCGACGTCTGCCGTCAAGCTCATTACGGTGTGCTTCATAGTAGATTATTTCCCAAGGTACATACGGCTTGGTAGATTTATTCTGACCCTTGTTATGTTCTGTTATGCGTCTTCTTAAATCGTGAGTGAAACCTATATACTTATCGTCGCTAGACAATGATCTCAAAACATATACGTAACAGAACATCGCAGAAAGCTCACTACTAGGCATTATGAAAGATGATCCTCAAGCCATTTGTTTATGGTTTCGGGCACTGGCATGACGGATAATCTGCCGATTGTTACCAATTGGAAACTTGCGCATTCCGGCGCTGCTTTTATGACAGAAAGGTGCAGGGGATTATCATACTTTTTTACAAACTTTATTTTCATAACCCAAGAGCGTCTTGGATCAGCTTTATTCTCAAACGGTTCGCTTGACACTTCAGCCAGCCCGACAATCGATTTTTCTTTCTGAGAATGATACACATAGACTTTGTCGCCTATCTTCATTTTCTGGATATGCAAAATCGCCGCGTTGTTATGCACGCCGTCCCATAATGTTTCCCCGTCATGTTTTAAATCATCAATTGAATAATCACTATCCGGATCCGCTTTTACTAGCCAATAACTCATAGTGAACAGTTTACAGTAGACAGTTTACAGTTGCTAGCTTCAAAACTTCC
>CAZTWI010000128.1:0-1824 GCA_964617685.1 uncultured Candidatus Saccharibacteria bacterium
CTGGATTCATTGAGTACTGTGTGGCAACAACACCTTTTTGTGCCTTTTCCAATGGCACAAATTTGACAATATCATCAGGTGCAATAACAACTCCTGCCGCATGGACGCCATGGCTTCTGATTGTTCCCTCCAAGCGAATTGCCAGATCAAACACTTTTTTAGCAGTAGGATTTTCCTTATACTCTTTAGCTAATTCTTTGTTATCTTTTACTGAAACTTCCAATGGTATGTGACGGCCTTGGACAGGCGGCGGAATCATTTTTGCTAAGCGATCTGCTTCTCCATAAGGAACACGTAAAACCCTAGACACGTCGCGAATTGCGTTGCGAGCCGCCATACGGCCAAATGTAACGATGTTAGCGACACGGTCGCTGCCATATTTTTCAATACAGTAATTTATGACTTCATCGCGCCTTGTATCCTGAATATCAATATCAATATCCGGCATACTTATGCGGTCAGGGTTCAGGAATCTTTCGAACAGCAAATCATATTCCAGAGGATCAAGCTCAGTGATTTTCAAGGCATAAGCGATGATCGACCCTGCAGCGCTTCCACGCCCAGGACCAAATACAATTCCCTGGTCTTTACCCCAATTCATAAAGTCGGCAATGATTAGAAAATAGCCGTTGAAACCCATTTGATCAATAACTTGCAACTCGAACTCGGTCCGATCAAGAACGCCTTTGGGCAGCAGCTTTTTTGCTTCTGCAATCGATAAATTTCTACTTTCCTCTTCATTAATTCCAGCGTAACGAACACTTAGACCCTGATAAACACTATCGTCTAGAAACGACTTTTCGGTGACGCCTTTGGGCAGCGGGAATTTAGGAATCAGAATCTTTCCAAGTTCAATGCTCACGTTACATCTATCTGCGATAACACGTGAATTCGCGACTGCTTCAGGCATAACGTCTTCCCATCGCTTAACTATATCTTTAGGATCAGCAATGTGCAGTTCAAAATCTCTTAAACTCATTCGAGAGTCTTCGTCCAAAAACGAGCCTGTTTGAACACAAAGCAGAATTTCGTGCGCCTCCTGATCCTCATGCAGACGATAGTGCGCATCGTTCGTAACAACACATGGAATATCTAACTCTTTGGCTAATTTAATAAGTTCCTTGTTTACTCTTACTTGTTCGCTCCAAGCGTGCGGATGGTTCGGATTTCCGTGATCCTGAAGTTCTATGTAGTATCGATCGCCAAATATTTTTTTGTACCATTTCACAATTTCAATGGCCGCTTCGTACTGCCCTTGACGCAAAGCGTCACCGACTTCGCCGCCAATACACCCTGACAAAACTATCAAACCTTCGCTATATTTTTCTAGTAATTCGTGGTCAATTCTTGGGCGATAATAAAAACCTTCCAGATTTGCAATTGTGCTTAGACGCATTAAATTCTGATAACCGGTATTATTCATTGCCAATAAAATTAAGTGGTAGTTAGCCTTGTCTTTTCCAGGCTCCTTTTGATCATGCTTGCGAGCAGCAATGTATGTTTCCATACCAATTATTGGTTTTATCTCTTCAGATTCAGCCTCTTTATACAACTCAATAGCACCCGACATGGTACCGTGATCAGTTATAGCAACCGCACTCATACCAAGCTCTTTGATTCGAGCGACCATAGGTTTAACCTGCTGTAGACCGTCAAGCAGACTATAGTGGGTATGATTATGCAAATGAACAAAGTCATCCGCAGCAAAACTGGTTTTTGGGCTCCCCATACTACCTATTATTATAGCGTGAAGGACAAGATATTTTAGTTGTAATATAGTACTACAAATAAAAAACCTGCGATTAATCTTGCAGGTTTTTTATT
>CAZTWI010000129.1:0-1809 GCA_964617685.1 uncultured Candidatus Saccharibacteria bacterium
GTCACAAAAGTATGCAAAAGGTCCGCAGCCAACCAACGAACGCTATTGAACTTAGCACCTTTATTCATTGGCGATTGGAACGCAAGCGTCCAGTAAACAATTTAAATGATGTATGTTTCTGGATTAGCAAATCGCTGACCCATGAATAAAAATACTAAGTTCATCGGTTTTAGTTGATGCTGGTAGCTACAGCAACTCAAAATTCAAGAACAACAGTAAAGTATTACTGGTATTATCCGGAAGACAGAGGTAGTATAGTTTTAAATGAGTAGAAAAAATAAATACCAAGTTATTATTCCGTCAGATATAAATCCTTTGCCAGAGACTCATGAAGTTTCAGCGGCACAATTAGTATCTAGCTTTTTGGGTTCAGATGCGGAATTTATCGTTAGAACCAACTATAAAAGTCCTGATGTAAAAATTGGTGGAGTATTCTGGGAAATCAAAAGCCCAACAGGCACCGGTAAAAGAAACATAGAAAGACAACTTCAACTAGCCATGAAACAATCTGAAAATATTGTTTTTGACGCTAGACGATCTAAAATTCATATATCTAAAATCCGCAATAAGTTGGTTTATCAAGCTAACCTTACTAAAAGACTTAAGAAGCTACTTCTTATCACTAAAACAGGAAATATTGAAATAATAAAATAGTAATAAAATAAAAAAGAACCCGACTTGTGTAATCCAACACTGCCGAAGTTCTATACCAAGAATATAGCACAAGGGTATGGCTTATGTCAACACTGGAAGCCATAGAGGGGAAGAAAAGACTAATTAAAAGAAGAATACAAACCCTTGAAATAAGTAAGTGAATTGATTGAATCATTTCTGAGGACCAACCAAAAATACTTAATTTCAGTAACTATTTTTGGTCGCTTGCGTTCCGGAAGAACAATTAATTCACTTACTTATTTCAGAGATGTTTTTAGTTGGCTGCGGACCTTTTGCATACTTTTGTGACTGTAGAGAAAAGTATGTCGAACAGGCAAGCAAAGCGGGCCGTCGAAATGTAGCTATTCTAACTAAACTAGTTAAATTAGCACTCGGTGTTGACGAGTGCTAATTTGGTACTATATACTAAGGCATATGAATCCAAACGATGAATTCCAAGACTTTCTACACCACCTAAGCGACAATGCTTTGCAGAGTTTGAAGCACGCTGATGCGATTGCCCGCGCTGCTGGTTCTCCTTATGTCGGCACTGAGCATTTATTACTTGGTATATTGGCTCAAGAATCTTCGGTTGGTGCAAAGCTATTGAAAGATAACGGTGTGACCCTGGAACGTGCGCGTTTGGCTATGAATTTGAAGCCGCAAACTATTGTTATGAGTATGGGCGCAAAAGGCTTGAGCGAGGCTGCCAAGCTGACTTTAAAGATGAGTTGGGAGATTGCTCAGGAATATGCACAAGAACTGTGCGGGACCGAACATATTGTCTATAGCATTTTGAGCCAGAAAAATGCCAGTGCGACAATTCTGCTGAAGAATATGAATGTTCGCACGGATGAGGTTTTAGGCGAATTAGAACAGCTGCTGAACAGGCAAAGCTATGAAAGCGTTGATACAGATACAACTAAACGGCGCAAAAAGGGCAAGAAAACTCTGCTAGACCAATACAGTACCGATCTAACTCAAACAGCGCGCGAGGGCAAATTGGATCCAGTTGTCGGCCGTGAAATGCAGATACGAAGGCTTGTCACTATCCTAAATAGACGAACTAAAAATAATCCGGTATTAATCGGCGAACCAGGAGTTGGTAAAACGGCAATTGTTGAAGGAATGGCAACCAGAATTGTACGAAAAGAA
>CAZTWI010000130.1:0-591 GCA_964617685.1 uncultured Candidatus Saccharibacteria bacterium
TGTAAGTTCTCCTCTGAAGCGAGCTCGCGTTACAGCAGAAACTATCGCTGAGCATATCGATTATCCTATTGAAACTATTACACTCCATTATGAGCTGCGCGAAAGACACTTTGGAGACATGGAGGGGAAAACACTGCAAGATTTCGGTGTCACACCTGACATGTTTGTTGCTGATCCATACGCGATTGATCATGTTCCAAACATAGAAAAAATAGAGGAACTTCAAGCCAGAGCTGACAAATACTGGGAATATATTAATTCTTTACCGCACGAAAGAATATTAATAGTCAGTCATGGCGCTTTTGGTAGAGCTTTACGTAGATCTGCCAGGAATCATCCAATTACAGAATTTGGTGAAACCTTTGAAAATGCCAAAATTATAAAACTTACCTAAAGCCTAGCCTAATTCACAATATTCTGTTACAATTTACCCCTGTTAGTGTTCTTTTGCTCTGTGCGTTTTTATGAGAGGATTCATAAAAACAAGAGGAAATGGCTTGGTTGGGTAGTCAACAGTGCCAGGAAACTTGTTTTACTGGTAGTGTGACTAAACAACCATCACACATTGACGAGGCGGGATAGCTCAGTTGG
>CAZTWI010000130.1:601-1809 GCA_964617685.1 uncultured Candidatus Saccharibacteria bacterium
GGTTAGAGCGCAGGACTCATAAGCCTGAGGTCGCGAGTTCAAATCTCGCTCCCGCTACCAAATATAAATCATCCACTTTGTGGGTGTTTTTTATTTGTAAAATAAAAACTTCTTCGATGTTGACTGACCTATTCTATTTCTAAAATATTTCTTTCATCGAAGAAGTTCTTTATAATTCTCTGATTTCTCAGATACTTATTTAGATTTCAAAGAATCGGTCAAATAATTTGACCATTTTACTTTTTGTGTCTAATGGCTCGTAGCTCATTTTCTACATTTCCTTTCTTGTTTTTTTATTTTTTGCCCGGCAAGCGGATCTTTCTCTAACAGTCTTGCTGCTAATTTTGTGTCCTTTGGACACTTGAGAAAGATCTACTTGTAGGGTTTGATGGGTTGCGAGCAGTTTTATCTTTGTTTTTGTTTTCGTTCAAAACTTTTATAAAACGTGCTCGTTGCCGACCAAAGATTCGTACATCTGGTGATCCAAATTCTTTCAAACTTGGATCACCAGTTTCTATATCTTTTTCTTTTTTATCCTTTTTGTTAATTTATTTTTGTTTTGCTGATTTTTATATTTGATCAACATGACTAGTATTATAGCTTATGCTTTGTTATTTGTCAATAGTATTTTATTTATTATTTACTTTTAATCTGCTTTATTTCATTAAATACTATCGTATAAACAGAGGAACTTCCCTGTAATAACTTTTGTGGAATTTATGATTCTGTGTTTTAATTAGTACTGCAAGAGTCTATAAGAGTGAAAAGTATATTAGAATCATATCAATGTTACACATCCTCTCGTACAGATGGTCGAATTGCCAAGAAAATAACAGAGGAAATATGTAACACATGTACAAATTATTTGTAGGTGGACTACCATTCTCTACAACTGATGACGAATTACAAGCTGCTTTTGCAGATTTCGGAACAGTTGCTAGTGCAAAGGTTATCACCGATCGTGAAACAGGCCGAAGTCGTGGATTCGCATTTGTCGAATTCGAAAGCGACGACGAAGGAAAAGCTGCTGAAGCTGGACTAGACGGCAAAGAACTTGGTGGACGAACAATTCACGTTAGCCAAGCCCGCGAACGCCAATAAACTGACGTTTAAGCGAAAAAGACCTTGATTAAACCCAAGGTCTTTTTATTTTGCATACTAAATCAGCTTCAGTTTCGACGGCCTCGCTTTGCTGGCCTGTTCGACAT
>CAZTWI010000131.1:0-1807 GCA_964617685.1 uncultured Candidatus Saccharibacteria bacterium
CAGGGAAATGTACCTACCGTTCGCTTGGGGTTAGTTTATATTTCAAAGCTGTTCGACCAACTTTGTTTTTTAAATTATGAACTTTTTTCCTATTTACAAGCGTACGGGTAGTAACGGTTGATTATTTTCTCTAAAAAAGAATTTATATCTTGATTACTACAGAGGTAGAGTTTATAGAAATATGTGACATTTGTCAAGTTTTTTACAGCCAGATTTAATACAGTATTAAACTAATAAACTAGTAGCTGGCACACTTTATCCGGCAGTATTTCTGAATTGCGGCTTCATGTTCGGCAAACGTGTTGGAAAAGTGGGTAACGTTGTCGTCATTATCGTCGGCAACAAAAAATAGATAATTAGTATTTGTAGGGCTTGCAGCCGCTAATAATGACGACTCGCTTACGTTTGAAATGGGTCCGGGCGGCAGACCGGCGTAAATATAGCTGTTATATGGCGAATCATAATTACGCCAGCCGTTGTCGGAACCAGTAACCAGGATCGTTCCGTATCGAGCAGTGGGATCAGCTTGCAACAGTATTCCCTCGGCAATTCTCTTTAAATACACCTGGGCAACAGTGTTTCTGTCTCCGGAAGCAGCCGGTACTTCATTCTCGATAATTGACGCCAGAGTAACTGCTTGGTGAATGCTAAGTCCTTGGGCATCAAGCTTTGCAATTAAATCTTTGGTTAGAACTTTGGCTGTCTCGTCTAAAGAAGCTTTAACGATTTCGGTCAGCCGCGTATCGAATGAGCGCTGGAAACTCTCTGGATACAAATACCCCTCGAGTGATGCTCCCACAGGCAAATCAACCAGCGCAGGGTGCCCAGCATACTGAGCTGGTTTAAGTGCTGATTCTACTTCTTCAGCACTATATCCGGCCTCTATAAAAGCTGCTTTTACCTGATCAATGCGCTGGGCAGGCAGAATCGTAACTAAATCCTTGGCTGTGTCGCCCCCGCGCAACTGAGTAACTATTTCTTCGACTGATTGCGACGGGCTAAATTTATAGCCGCCGGCTTGCAGATCATTATGATAATTATTAAGTCTCGTATACCAGTCGAAGGCAATTGCTGATCTGATAACTTTTCTATCTTCTAGAATCCGCCCAACGTCTGGAGTTGAAGTACCGATAGGAATGGTAATGATTACTTCTTCTTGAGAGTCAGAAAGCGGCTGCAGATTCGAGCCGTACCATCCGGCAACGGCAACCAGGACAATAAACACAAAGACAGGGATGACAAGCAGCCAAAGCCACCAGCGCGGACCTGTTTTATGCTGTCTGTGAATATGAAACCGCGCCATAGCAGCTAAACCAGTAAACTTTCTATGGTATCAGTATTCTGAACAATAAAGTCTTCTAGAATAATACAAGCAGCCATGGAGTCCCTACTGATACTACTGCCGCTGTCCAATCTGCTGTCTGCTTCTTTAGACGTACCGGCTTCATCAATCATATAAATCGGTACTTCTACGGACTTTTTTAACTGATCTGCAAATTGTCTTGTGTAGACCGTTTGAGCTGTTTCCTGGCCATCCAAGCCCCTGGGAAGACCAACAACCACTGCAACCGCTTCATATTCAGAAACGAGTAACCGAACAGCCTCAAAGGGATCCTGGTGCGCTACATCGATAAGCTGCAAGGGTTCAGGCAGTTTTGCGAACGTGTTAACCCGGGCCGCACCAATGCGCTTAGAACCCACATCCAGCCCGATGATGTTGCCCTCTAAACTAATTGCCATTTTCTTCGTTAAATACCAGGGTTATTTTATTTGCGCTCTTCGGGGTAGTAGTAATCCAGAAAGGACT
>CAZTWI010000132.1:0-629 GCA_964617685.1 uncultured Candidatus Saccharibacteria bacterium
GGATCGGTTTTTGGCGCCCCTATTCTGGCAACAATCCTTACGCTGGAATTATCCCCTTCTAAACTTCCTCATGTTCAGTCGGTATTGCCTAGATTGGTTTCATCCACACTAGGATATTTGGTTTATTTTGGAATAACCGGTGCAGTTATTTTTGATGCCTATTCCTTGCCTGCTTACGAGTACAAAAACGTAGATTTGTTTGTCGGGGCGGGACTTGGCGTAGCAGCAGTTGTCTTTTTGTTAGGATTTATTTTGCTCAGCAAAGTTACTGGAAACATTATGAATTTACTAAAAAATAATTATGTCAAAGCATTAATAGGCGGAGCAGCAGTCGGCTTCATATCATATGCCCTGCCGCTTACATTCGGTTCCGGAAACTCACAATTAGCTCAGGTAACAGCTGAATATACTATCTACGGAGCGGGCATATTACTTGTAATTATCATTACTAAGACAATTGCCATAAAGATCAGTCAAGAAAGCGGCTTTATCGGTGGCAATGTATTCCCTATGTTATTCTTCAGCGGTATGTGCGGGCTACTAATCCATGCGATTGTTCCTGGTATTCCGGTAAGTTTATGTGTTGCTGCTATGATGGCAACCATCCCTGGTGCAGCATTAACAGCACC
>CAZTWI010000132.1:639-1807 GCA_964617685.1 uncultured Candidatus Saccharibacteria bacterium
ACCCATAAGTTTAATCTTAATTGCTGTTAGCGGACTCAGTCAGCAAACTGCAATTATCCCTCCGCTTTGCATCGCTGTTACCGTCACTCAAATATGTATGTACATCGTCAAAACATTGCAGTCTCAGAAACTAGAACAAGCCGTAAATTAGTTGTAATATTCAAATTTTTATTGTAAAGTTGGCTACACTATCATGACTTTATTACCTGATGCATTTCTGGAGCCAGCTCGTTTTGAGTCGTTTCAAGACATCATAGATACGGCTCATTTAGGTTACGTGGAACTTAGTTATCACAACTTCGCCGGCCACATTCAAGAAACTATTGATGCGGTACCAGAATTTTGCGGCTGGGCAAAGTCAAACGGAATTACAGACATACCTCAGAAACCGTTAGCCGCCGTCATGGCAAATCACGATTACGAACTACACCTCCCTCTTGAAATTAAACACACTGTAACAGATGAGGTGCACTCGGCGCTTGATCTTGGCCGAAAATTGATTCAGTTCCCGGAAGGACGCGAGGTTTTAGGATTATGTGTCCAGGGAGTTATAGCTACAACTCCAAACCTAGAACCGCGAAACAACTTTCAGTTGGCGGCTAGGATGATCGACACCGTTAATGTTTGCTCCAAGGATGCCGCAACGGCGTTAAAAAACACTCTAAATGTAATAATCGAGGAAGAAATCGAACTAAAGACTAGAAAAACTGACAGTTTCATAGAAAAAAGAGACAAATTAGCCAATTTCTTAAGGACCTTTTATTATCCAGGAGCCGTAGAGTTTGTTTCCGAAGACGGATTTCCTGTGTCATATGAACCCGCCCTTATTGGCTACGAAAATGTCAAAAAATTGGGTTCTATTTCCAGACAAGATTTTATAGATCTTATTCCAGAAGCCGAAGAAGCCTTCGCAATTATGTGGCCCGAACGAAAACTATTCTAATCCTACTCTCTAATTATAAATTTCTAGAAAACAGCGAACTCCGAGTTAAATCAGAGTTCGCCCCGTAGTAGATCCTATCTTACTACCGGAGTTAACTCGGAGTTCAATATAAAATTGGTAATGTTCTTAGTTTAGATTTTTATTTTTTGCGAGTGGCTAGGAATACGGCGGCTAGGCCGACTAGAACACCGGCAATGCCAAAGTAGAGCGCAAGGTCGGCTTGAG
>CAZTWI010000133.1:0-1789 GCA_964617685.1 uncultured Candidatus Saccharibacteria bacterium
ACCAAGTTGCCAGTACTGTTGTTGTTCTCGGCGGATTGCTTCGGCGTTTTCTCCGATACTCGCTTCACCGTATTAGAATACGGCTCGCTGTGTTTCTCGTTTGCTTCTTGCACTCCATCCGAGCTCAAGAGCCTGGAATGTCTAAGATCATCTAAAGCTTCCTGGGCCATTTGCAGGGCTCCGCGTATCTTTTCGGGCGTATGCGCGTAATCACTGTAAACACCCTCTGCAATACGCTCAAAACGTCTGGATACGCCAGGGAAGGCGTTCATGAGCGGGATTAGTTCAGATTCTGGCCTGCTAGTTAGATCTGATAGAGCCTCTACTACTAACTGGGCATTTTTGCGGTTTACTTCTCCAGCTAATGTAAAAACATCCCGATCAAAATCCGATTCTTCTGCGCCCAAATTTATTTTTTCCAGGTCTTCGGAATGAGCATAGACAAAATTACTCTGGCAAACGAAATCATTAAATGCCTGATAATATTCTTTCCGAGTTGGATAAATATCCGGGTGGTCATAATCTATTCCTGGAATAATACTAATTTCAGGACTGAAACTTAGAAAATTCCGATCGTATTCGTCCGCCTCGTAGATGAAATATTTTGATTCTGTGTTAAATTCACCCATATCTCCAAACGATAATTTTGCACCGACTGAATAACTAACCGGAATATCTAATTGTTTAAATAGCCAGATAGTCATAGCTGTGGTTGTTGTTTTGCCATGAGTTCCAGCGACCGCAATCATTTTTTGGTTCGTGGTTTTTAGCAGCTCGACTATGAATTCATCACGTTTTGTGGACTTAATACCGTTTTGTTCGGCAAAGACTAGCTCTGGATGATTTGGATTTTCTTTCGGAAGA
This sequence comes from uncultured Candidatus Saccharibacteria bacterium, assembly GCA_964617685.1. Lineage (GTDB taxonomy): Bacteria > Patescibacteriota > Saccharimonadia > Saccharimonadales > SZUA-47 > JAYSZA01. The sequence goes on from CAZTWI010000133.1 coordinate 865, forward strand.
GCAGAGGAGTACACAAGCCAGTCAATCGGTTTTTTTGTGTGTAGATCAGCTATGCTCTCGGAGGTCTGACCTATGTAAATATCTTCCAGCCTTTTAGACCTCAGGTACGTAATATAGTCGCTATCTTGCTTGTCTGAACCGGAAACTTCGTAGCCAGCCTGTTTGGCTATCAATGCCAAGGGACCAATGCCGGTTCCGCCTATACCAGAGAAAAATACATGCATTACAACCTACACACCACTCCTTCCTGCCACCAAGCAAAGCTTGATGCCCTGAAGTAGCTTTTGGACTATAGCTACTTTTTCTTCTGTGATGCTCGCATCATCGTACCTTATGTACGATTTGCTGTGCTTCTCAAAGAGAAAAGCCGCTCTAGTTCCAAATGTGTAAGTTGTAATCATCACAAGTACAGTTTAGCGTTTAACAGGGATGTTTGCTATAGTTATATCTAGAGATAATCAAAAAACAAATATGCTACAAAAACTTATCCATTCATTTGCGCGCTCGCGCCATCCATGGCGCAAGATTAAATTCGACGAACTGGCAGAAATCTATGCTAGCATGAGTCTCCGCAGTTTTGGGTTTGGAATTATTGGTATTTTTGTTCCGATTTATCTTTATCAAAACAGCTTCTCCTTACAATCAATTTTTCTGTTCTACACTTTGTTTTTTATATTCAGGCTACCGATTGCGTACGTCTGCGCCTTTGTAGTCGGGCGCATAGGACCTAAGCACTCAATCGCTGTCAGCACGCTTTTATTGGTGGTTTTTCTGTCCCAGCTTTTGACACTCAATGTATTTCAATGGCCGCTTATTATTTTGGCATTTTCATTCTCGGTGACAAATGGATTATTTTTTGTTGCTTACAATACTGATTTTTCAAAGATAAAAGATACAAAACATAGCGGCAGGGAACTGAGCTGGC
>CAZTWI010000134.1:0-1741 GCA_964617685.1 uncultured Candidatus Saccharibacteria bacterium
GGATAATTTTTTGATCCATAGAAAGCAGGATCCTCAAGTTTTGCTTGAAGTTCCTCCAATTCTTGTTTATAAATATCTGATTCCATAAATTTCCTGTCTTTCTAGTGTACAAATAAAAAAGCTCCAAAACAAAATGTAATGGAGCTTATGTTTCTGAGTATAGCTAACCGATTTTTTGAGCTGTCTCTTTTTCCTCTGTTTTAACTTCTTCTGCAGTTGATTTTGCAACTTTTTCTTCACGTGCTTTTTGAGATTTAGCAGCTGCTTTTCGGCGTGCTTCAAACTTGTCAACGCGTCCCTCTATATCTACAAGCTTCTCTTGTCCAGTGTAGAATGGATGGCTTGAGCTAGAAATGTGTACTTTTACAATAGGATATTCGTTGCCGTCTTCCCATTTAGTGGTTTCCTCTGACGCAATAGTAGATCGAGTTAGAATTTTTGTTCCGTCGTTGAGGTCTTCAAATACAACAAGACGATAGTTAGTTGGGTGGATGTCTTTCTTCATAGTCAAAGAGAGAGTATAGACTATCCGACCCCTATAGTCAATACGGTTGCCATCTTATACTCAATCTGTTATTATATTGGGGAATAATATTAAACAACCATAGTGATTAATAATCCTCCTGGTGTGCATCGAGCATAACCGGGCCCACATGGTGAAGAACAAGGAGAAAAACATGGCAGCAACTGTTGAAGTTGATGTATCTAAATTATTAGAAGCTGGAGCACACTTCGGCCACAAGACCAGTCGGTGGCATCCGGCAATGCGTCCATACATTCATAGCAAAAGAGGCGGTAATCACATTATCGACCTAACCAAGACTGCTCCAATGCTGCAGGAAGCATTAAATGCAGTCCAAAAAGCTGTTGCAGGCGGCGGTAAGGTTTTGGTTGTGTCGACTAAGCGTCAAGCTGTTGATGCGGTTGCCAAACTTGCCGAGGACACAAACATGCCTTTTGTTGTAAACCGATGGCTGGGCGGAATGCTTACAAATCAGAAAACAATTGGCGAGAGAGTAAAGCACTTGAAGCGGCTTGAAGAGCGAATGGCTAGCGGCGAATTGCAGGCAAAATACAGCAAATTGGAAGTCCAGAGATTCCAAGAAGAAATCGAAGAAATGAATCGTCTGTACGGTGGTATCAAAGAACTTTCCGGCAAACCGGCGTTTCTATTTGTAGTTGATATCCTGCATGACAAAAACGCAGTTGCGGAAGCTGTTAAATTGAACATCCCGGTTGTCGGTTTAGTCGATACCAACGGCGATCCAAGGACAATTACACATCCAGTGCCATGTAATGACGATGCGCTAAAAACGGTCGAACTAGTATGCGACTACATGCGCCAGGCAATTGAACTAGGCAAGTCGCAAGTGAAAGAGCCTAAAGTAGAAGCAGAGTCCCGTAGCGACTTGTCTACTACCGGGAAACCAGCTAAAGAAGCAGTCAAAGGAGAATAGAGAAGTGGATATTGAAAGTATTAAGAGACTAAAAGATTTAACAGGTGTGGGTTTGACTGATGCAAAAGCGGCGCTAACTGAAGCAAATGGCGATTTTGACAAAGCACTTGAAGCTATGCGTAAAAAAGGTATGACCAAAGCTGAAAAGCGCGGTGAGCGTGAGGCACGTGCAGGACTAGTTACCAGTTACGTACACGATGATCGTATCGGTGTAATTGTAGAAATGAACTGCGAAACTGACTTTGTGGCTCGTAACGACAAGTTCCGCGAGTTGATCAAAGATG
>CAZTWI010000135.1:0-741 GCA_964617685.1 uncultured Candidatus Saccharibacteria bacterium
GTTCCAGAGTCAATGTTCAGCTTTTGCAAAGACATCTCATTTCTTGAGCAGCTTGTATCCACAGGGTTCAAATCAGGTTATTTTCTTGTTTTTGTCGATCACCCACAGTTTTACTCTGGAAATACCAATGGCATTTATGGCTACTTTCGCGCCAACGTGCCTATAACGGGAAAGATTACCAAACCGACGGGCGCAAAAGACCATCAGGTCATTATCAATGGCTCATACATGGCAGAATGGTTACCCATTTCCGGCAGTACAAGGTTTTGCCTTGTTCGGATAGCCAGCTAACAATGCGTATCAATTGGACATGCCGCATGCGGCATGTCCATGTTCCCCGTGGACACGTAACGGATATTTCTTAACTTGTTCACACCCTGCGGACATGCCAATTATACGCAAGGCCGTTATAGCGCGGCAATCCAACATCAAATATTCATAATATCAATAATATTAGTCACTTAAAATATATTTTGGAGCAAAATTTATGAATCAAAACTTAGATCGTAGAATCTCTAGAAACAGGGCTTTCTTCCTATTAATGTTCTTGTTTTTGTTTCTTTGCAATTCAAAAGCACAACAAGTAGGCTTTAGCCTTGGCTATGCTTCTTCTTCCTCTTTTTATATAGATGCTCTATATTCGAAAAATAAATACTCATATCACATAGGCTTTACAGCTCAAAGCGCTGATACACGGGGCAAACTCGTCGATGAGCAATTGTGGAACTATGGCAGGACGGT
>CAZTWI010000135.1:751-1732 GCA_964617685.1 uncultured Candidatus Saccharibacteria bacterium
GGTCGATAAAACGGGGGAATTTTTCTGGACGGTTGATTTTGGTTTCAGTATGGAAGTAATAAAGCCTTTATCCCTTTTTGGAGAAATCTCCATTGGAAAGCATAACTACTTTACCAGTTATATTGACGGAAGGTTTAACGGAGGCGGCTATCATATGATTGACCGTGCAGAGGGTGTTTCTGGTATCGGTTTCGGCATTAACTATCACTTTACAAAGATATTATCTGGATTCGCTGGCTATAATTCGCAAAGAAAATATTTGGCAGGAATCCGACTTCGAATTCCAACATTTGAATCATTTATTTAAGGAGAATTTTATATGAGACGAAAATTTGTTTTTATAGGGTTTGTGCTTGGAATCTTTTTTTGGTCTGGCATAAGTTTAAAGGCTCAAGACAGTTATGATCGTGCCGTAAGAATTAGTGTTGAAAACTATCTAAAAGAAAAGATGCACGATCCCCAAAGCTATGAATTTGTAAGCCTTGTAAGAATAAACACTATTTATTATAGGGATAATATAGAATACAGAAAAAACGACTTCATTAAGAGCCTTGACCAGTATTCATCCGAATTGGCAAGAAGATATAAAGACTACGAAAGAATTGAACTTAAAATACAAGAAGATTCGCTAAAAATTATAGCGCTATCAGAAACCCAATCGGGAGCCACTTCAGAAGCAAATTTAAGGACTTTGCAGTATTTCCTTAATCAGTCAAAGTCAGATTTAGAAAGGACTGCGAGAGACATCCAAAGAGCTGAATTAGGTGTCATGAGATCAACTGAAGCTTTAGCAGGTCTAGATAGCCTTGAAGCCTTGATGGGAAGTAGAATAAATGATGTGGCTTCATATACTTATGAACTGAGATTTCGTGGGAATAATCAATTTGGTGCGAAAGTTTTGAATACCTACTATTTACAGACAGCACCTCCACCCAGTACAGAAGTAATAAATCTTGTGGAAAATAGGGGGCAACTTTTTTT
>CAZTWI010000136.1:0-1696 GCA_964617685.1 uncultured Candidatus Saccharibacteria bacterium
GATTCGTTGCGCGACGAAAAACTTAAGTCGTCAATACTTATAAACAGCATTGACGATGCAATCATTCTCATAAATTCATCCAGCGAAGTTCAGGCGTTTAATCCGTCAGCTTCTACATTAACCGGGTGGGCTGTTGATGAAGCTATCGGGATTGATTATCGTTCAATACTCAAGATTGTTGATCCTCAAGGTGCTGCTTACCCCGATATGAAACATCCTTTCTACGAAGTATTTCAACAAAAAAAGACCATTAGAGACAGTACGGCGTCAATTATTAGAAAGGACGGCACTCAAGTATCAATAGATATCAGCGTATCACCGTTGATAGACGCGTCAGAACATGTCAGCGGCGCTGTCGGGGTCCTGCGCAACGTGGATGAACAGAGAAAACAAGAGAAGCAAAGAGCTGACTTTATCAGTACTGCCAGTCACGAGATGCGCACGCCGGTTGCTGCAATTGAAGGCTATCTAGCACTCGCGCTCAATGATAAAGTAAGCAAGATTGACGATAAAGCCCGATCATTCTTAGAAAAAGCCCATGCTTCTACACAGCATCTTGGCAAACTGTTTCAAGACCTACTAACCAGTGCCAAGGCCGAAGACGGACGCTTAACCAGCCACCCGACAGCTGTAAATATCACCGATTTTACCCTGCAGCTTGTTGAAGACCTGCGCTTTAGTGCGGAAAAGAAAGGACTCGCATTAGAATTAAAGTCCAATTCTGCCCCACAAGGCGGTCAAAAAACAATCGCTCCTGCGTTCTTTACAAAAGCCGACCCCGACCGATTAAGAGAAGTTATAACTAATCTCTTTGACAACGCTGTGAAATATACTGAAACAGGCAAAATTACTATCGGTATAACCGGAAACACTGAAATTGTTCAGTTCAGTATCAGCGACACGGGCCACGGCATACCAAAGGCTGACGTATCACATATGTTCCAGAAATTTTACCGAGTAGATAATTCAGCGACGAGAACCATCGGCGGAACTGGCTTAGGACTATTCATCTGTAGAAAAATCGTAGAACTCTACGGAGGGAAAATCTGGGTAGAAAGCGAGGAGGGAAAGGGCTCGACTTTCTTCATTAACTTACCGCGGCTAAGCACAGATCAGGCGCTTAAAATACAAGCTGAGACACCTGTGATAGAACCAATCGTGCAGAAAATTTAGATTTAGTGTTAGAATGATAGTAATTATGTTTAAACAATCAAAAAACAACGGAGGCTCAGAGGTAATCTAATGGCAAAGATCTTACTTGTAGAAGATGACAATAATCTGCGTGAAATTTATGAGGCGCGATTGCAAGCAGAAGGTTATGATATAGTTTCTGCCCGCGACGGAGAAGAAGCGCTAACAGTTGCTATGAAAGAACGGCCAGACCTGATAATTTCCGACGTTATGATGCCGAAAATCAGCGGTTTTGACATGCTGGATATTATCCGTTCTACAGAAGAAACCAAAAATGTAAAAGTTATCATGATGACTGCTCTAAGCCAAGCAGAAGACAAAGCTCGAGCTGAAAAACTTGGTGCTGATCGGTACTTAGTAAAATCTCAAGTTACTCTAGAGGATGTAGCAAAAGTAGCCAGAGAAGTTCTGAGTGGAGAATCGGTACCGGCTGCAGCCGCCGAACCCGCCGCGGCTGAACCCCCAGCACCAGTAGTAGACACACCAGCGCCTGCTCCAACAGTAG
>CAZTWI010000137.1:0-1690 GCA_964617685.1 uncultured Candidatus Saccharibacteria bacterium
ACCGACTCCTGTTCTTGTGCCAACTATCAATAATGTAGATACAACAAAGATCACTATTAACAGCGTGCCGACTATAAACCCGTCTTGTTGTTTAATTTTCATTGCGTAAAGTTACCCTCGTTTTATCCGAAATAATTATGTCCTGGCCGTAAACTCTATTTTTTAATGTTACTGTCAACTCTACGGATCGCGCATTTTCTGGAGTAGCAGTTACAGCATCATTAATATCATAAAAAATAAACGACATATTAACCAGGTCGTCAGTAAGCTGTATGTCCGGAGAGCACGACAATGTTCCTGCCGGACAAGTTGATTGAGCAGAATTTCCTGCCGCATTCAAATTGGCAATCGTTCTCCTATACATATTTCCTCCTTCTCCAAAATATATAATCTCATTTTGGTAAGGATAGCCAGTTGCCGTATCAAAGACAAAATCCTTCGATGAATTTACGACAGGCTGAGTTAAGACTAAGATATTAGCCGGATCATTTGTTGTCCAACCACTGGGCCGATTACTATCCGTTAGTGTGTTTGTGGCTAGTATTTTATTAGCTACTCTTATATCCTCAACCATTTTTTTCAAAAAAACTTGTGATTCAAGAACCATATTTGCTCTGGTTTGTTCTTTGACCAGACCGCCGTATAAAAAAACGAAGGCATACATTATTAACGTAACAGCAATGGTCGCAACCGATACTGCAATTAATAGTTCTATAATTGTAAAGCCTTTTTTATTGCTTTTATTCGTCTTCCTAGCCTTTATAGTCTTCATGTTATTGAGCTACACCTAGTTCGCTAATCAATGATTTATATTGAAGTTCGCGTAAAATTCCCTGCTGAGTATACTCAATATTAACTTCTATAAGTTTAATCCCGGCTTCTGGAGTTGAAATTACATAATTTGCCTGGCGAGGACTAGTAAATGTGGGCGTCAGGTCTGAGCTAAAATCATATGTTCCATCATTTAAACTATTAAATCCGGCACTTCTTAAGGACTCTATTTTGTTTTCTGCAAGAATATTCGCAAAAGTTAGATCCGCAGCTCTGTCGTTCAATTGATTCAAAGATACGACCGCAAAAATGATAGAAGGTATGATTATCGCAAACAAAGCAATACCAACCATTACTTCTATAACAGTAAATCCTTCTAGATTGTTTCTATGTTTGATCATCTTACAACCATAAGTACTATGTAAGTATAATATACTTTCGCGTAAATCGTAATCTTACTTTAAGCTCATATTACTAATTAATTCGCGGAAAACTGAGTGAGAAAAATGTTCAATATTTGATGTGTCTCCGTTACTTGCAGCGACTTGTATGATTCTAGAGCCCCTCAAGAGATAGTGCACTCCCTTATCATACGCTAGCCTGTCGCCTAGACCATCAACTGACATTTCAACTTTGTCATTAACTATATTAAATATAAGCGGAAAAGCCCGCGCTGCCTCTGCCTCGGATTGGTATGAATTAATTAGCAGCTCAACATATTTATTACTATCATTAGGATCGGCATAACGGCAGTTATCCGCCCAAAATGCCAGGTTTTGCAGTGAATTTTCAGTCGCCAAATTAACAGGGCCTTGGACAAAGTTCCGATCCAGGTTAACCTCTAAAAACCCTTCTGCCTTGCTTTCAGTTAATACGCCGCAAGAAAACCCAGACGCTCTGTTCTCTCCATATAATAACT
>CAZTWI010000138.1:0-1686 GCA_964617685.1 uncultured Candidatus Saccharibacteria bacterium
ATTCTAGACTCTCCTTTATTGTTTAGTAATTACTCTTAATTCCCGCACTAATGGGTCATTATGGTTCAGGGTATAGCAAATTTTCTGACCCCTGCGATCCTTGGACACCAGTCCGATCATCTCAAAATTTCTAAAATGCTGAGAAACGGCAGAAGGAGATATATCAAGCCTGCCCGCGATTTCGCTAACGCAGAGTTCCTGATCAGATGACAATAGTTTAAAGATTTTAAATCGGGTAGTGTCGCCTAATAACTGTAAAGCGTATACAACTCTTTTTTCGTTCAAGCTTAGGGATAAATTAGTAACAGCGTTCATACAAGTATATTAGCAGGTACTTAAACATTTTGTCAACCCAGTAGTAGACTTGATCTAAAGTTTCTTGCAGGAATGTTAAATACTTTAGTATTTACTTAACCTTTCTGCGTGAGTTTGTTATTATATTTTTATAAAAGAAAAGGAAGAATTAATGTCTGATAACAAACTTCATATTGTGGTAATTTTAGGGACTAAAAGAGAACAGCGCCTCTCAGTTCATGCTGCAAAATTAATTGCCGAAATTGGAAATTCTCTAGATGAGGTGAGAACCACCCTGGTTGATCCGAATGATTTTGATCTACCGGGTGACGGGAATGATCCAGAGGGTAAAGACGCCCGCTACACTAAACTTACCAAAGAAGCTGACGGTTTCTTTATTGTTACGCCAGAATATAATCACAGTTTCCCCGGGAGCCTAAAAAGGCTGCTTGATAGCGAGCTTGAAAACTATCTTCATAAGCCTGTTGCGTTTGCAGGCGTTTCAAACGGCGGCTGGGGCGGAGTGCGCGCCGTTAACGCGCTTATACCAGTAGTGAGAGAGTTAGGACTGCACCCGGCATTTACTGATATATACTTCCCCAGAATTCAAGACTTGTTTGATGACAGTGGAAAACTTTTAGAAAACAGATATCTAGAGTCGATACCGAAAGCCTATAAAGAACTTATCTGGCTTGCAAAAACACTCAAATACGGAAGAGAGAACTACTAAACGCCGTCCTACCTCCCGGGATAAATGCGTGTTATACTTTTGCTATTAGAGCTATAACTAAGGAGGGATAAAGAGATGGCAGCAGCTAGTGAACAAGAAATAGTAATACCTGGTTTTTTGAAGGTATCAAAAATCGCCGTTTGGGTGATGTATTTTTGGGTAACAATAGGAATAATCTCACTACTGTTGAGGGTTTTTCTGCTCGCATTTTCTGCAAATACCGCAACTGGTTTTGCGAACTTCGTGATGGAGGTTTCTAATGACTATCTGCAACCATTTAGGGGTATATTCCCGTCTAAAGAGGTAGGAACAACAGGCTATTTGGACATCTCTGCGCTATTTGCTATCGTAGTATATCTATTCGTGGCTTGGGGCTTTAGGGCGTTAATTGATTATGTTCAGAACAAGATTGATGCTGAGACAGCGATCCAAAAAGAAGCGATTGCCAAAAGAGAAAGAGCTGAGGTGCTTGCGGTTCAAAGTAAGAAAACTTCTTCACCGTCAGCTCCAAAAAAAGTTAGCTAGTTTAGAGTAATAACCTGCCGAATAACCAGTTTTCTTAAGAATAAACCCGCGTAACTGTTCTGTCAGGTTATAAAAATAATTTTGTAGATTTGAAACTCTGGGTATAATACAAATATAACTAGGAGGTTATATATGGT
>CAZTWI010000139.1:0-1524 GCA_964617685.1 uncultured Candidatus Saccharibacteria bacterium
ACTTTCAACATTAAACTGTCTGATATCAGATATAACCTGTTGTGTTTTCAACCTGAGCAGACTATGTATTATTTCACAATACCAGTTTGGATTTATTCAAACGTCAACTGATATATACTGTTTGTGGATAGCAATTCACGCATTGTATACGCAGCTTCGACTTTATTCTTGAGTAATAAAGCGAACTGTATCTAAATACAGCGAGTGTGTAACGGAAAGGAAAAGCCATCAGATGTGCAACAAAACACAAACAGAGTTTCAATCTCTGATTGAAAGCAGGTTTTCGTGATGCGTGTATTGGTAACTGGTGGAGCCGGATTTATCGGATCAAACTTTGTATACTTGTGTCTTGCAGAACGCCCAGACTGGCAAATTACAGTTGTAGATAAATTAAGCTACGCTGGAGATATTTCTACGCTAGAACCAATACTAAATGATATTGAATTTATAACCGGAGATATTGCAAATGGCCAGCTTGTGGATGAGTTGGTAGAGAAAAACGACATTGTCGTGCACTTTGCAGCAGAATCCCATAATGATAACTCCCTAAAAAATCCTTGGCCATTCGTAGAAAGTAACATTATTGGTACCTACAATATCCTGGAAGCTGTCAGAAAATATGGCAAACAACTTCATCACATATCTACGGATGAAGTTTATGGTGACCTAGAACTTGATGATCCAAGCAAGTTTACTGCAGACACCCCGTATAATCCATCTAGCCCCTACTCTTCGACCAAAGCAGGATCAGACTTACTTGTGCGAGCTTGGGTCAGGAGCTTTGGCATTAAAGCAACAATTTCTAACTGCTCTAACAATTACGGACCACGCCAGCATGTAGAGAAATTTATTCCACGTCAAATCACTGAGATATTAGAAGGACGCAAACCAAAACTATACGGCGCGGGAGAAAACGTTCGTGACTGGATTCATGTCGACGACCACAACAGTGCAGTTATCTCTATTATCGAAAATGGCAAAAACGGCGAAACCTATTTAATTGGAGCTAACGGAGAGAAAAACAACAAGACTGTCGTTGAACTGATACTTGAATTTATGGGGCGTGATCCTAGCGATTATGAACACGTTACAGATCGTCCTGGTCATGATATGCGTTATGCCATAGATAATAGCAAACTTGTAAATGAGCTTGGCTGGTTGCCAAAATTCACCGATTTTGAACAAGGTCTAAAAGCAACAATAGACTGGTACCAAGAAAACGAATCTTGGTGGAAACCGCAAAAAGAAGAAACAGAAACCAAGTATAAAGAATCCGGACATTAAAAATATTTTTCTCCAAAACTGTAAACTGTAAACTTAATACTGTAAACTGTTTATAATGGCGAGTGAATTAAAAGTTACTGAAAGTCCTATACCTGGATTATTTGTTATTGATTTAGTTGTGCACCGAGATGAGCGAGGTTGGTTCAAGGAAAACTATCAGAAAGCCAAACTGGAAGAACTTGGCCTACCGGACTTTGATATAGTTCAAAATAATTTTTCTTTCAACAAAGAAGTGGGCGT
>CAZTWI010000140.1:0-1515 GCA_964617685.1 uncultured Candidatus Saccharibacteria bacterium
TTGCTACTGCTCCTGTATAAATTATTAAAAAAACTAAACCAAAATATTCATTATTAAATTTAAATAAAATTAAAGAAATACAAATTACATTAAGAATCATAAAAAAAATTGAATATAATGAGTTTTCTGATATTATAACAAAAAATCCTGTTAAAAATAAAAAAATTATAAATATAGTAGAATTTCAATTATCATTTAAAAAAAATTAATTATTTTTTTAATTAAACTTTATTAAAATTTAATTTTTTAAATATTTTTATAGGGTGAAGATGGAATTGAACCATCATAAACGGTTTTGCAGACCGCTGCATAAAACCATTCTGCCATTCACCCAAATTTAAAATTAATATAAAAAATATTAAAATAAAATTTATTTTTTTTATATAAAAAAAATAAATTAATGACCCATATTTATAAGAATCATTCATATAAAAGAATTGTAAGTGTTATGAAAACATAAAGCTTGAAGAAAAGAAACAAAAGTTTCTAAAAATTGAAATTGAAATTAAAAATTATTAAATTTAATCCAAAAATAAGAAATTATATTTTCTTTAATATAATGAAAAATTTATATATATGTAATAAACTAATGACCTGACATTAAAATTTGCAAAAAGTCTTAAAAGAAAGACTTATAGTTACTAATACTATAACTAAAAATTTACAATTAAAGTTAATAAAAGGTTTCAATATTGGAGGAATTACCGGGAACTGTAAATAATAAAAAAAAAGTATCTCATGTAAAAAAAAACCTAAAAATAAATAAACTAAAATTTATAATTAACTGCTAAACTTAATGTTAAATATAAACTGAGATGTTAAAAGTATATGCATTTAGGTATAGTACCTAATAAAATTACTTAATAATATAAAAATAAAAATACGTTAAAAAAAATGGAAAAAAAATTAAACCAGAATTACCCAAGATCTTTTTATAATTTGTTCTATTGAATAATGATAAAATTCTTCATATATAGTTTAGAGTTCCCCAACTTATAAATATTAATAAAATTAAAAATAATTAAGAAATCTAAAACAATAATTAATATATATAATAATTATTGCATACTAAGCAATTAATTATACTTACATACAAACGTATTTTTTATTATTTTATAATTTACAAAAAAAATAATAAATTAATACTCGGATTGTTCAATAGGATTTATACAATTAAATTTAAATTTTTTATTTATTAAATATTAATATAACCCACCCACCACCTCTTTTTTTTTTTGAAAAATATAATTAATTTATTTTTCTAAATTTTCTAAATATATTTGTAATGCATAAAAATTATAAATATTTATATTATAATAATGTATTTTATTTTCTAATAAATAAATATACATCTGAAAAATTAATAAATTTAAATGATAGTTTATATAATAAATTTATAAGAATAAAATATTTTTTTTATTTTTATAGATTATTTATTTTATACGTATATTTTATATAAAAAAAGGGATTTTCCCTTATTTATAAAATAAAATATCTTTTAATATATTATAAAAA